>JACFNY010000145.1 GCA_019454625.1 Sphingomonadaceae bacterium | reverse complement strand
GGTCACGACCTTCATGGGGCGGGGCCTTTTGGCCGACGCGCCGGACGTGATCGCGCCGCTGGTCCGGCGGCTCGGCAGCGGCCGCATCGGCGTGGAGCCTTCCGCGCCCAATCTCGTCGACAGCGTGTTCGGCGCCGCGAACGCCTCCGCCCCGCCCTTCCTCGTCACCACCGCCGACAACGTGAATCTTACGCCCGCGAGCGTCGCCGAGATTCTCGCCGCGTCGCAGGGCGCGGACGCCGCCGCCGCGTTCGCGCGCCGCGAGCGCGTGGTCGCCGCCCACCCGGACGGGCAGCGCCGCTTCTATCGCTTCCGCTGCGGCGACTATTCGAACTGCAACACCTACGTGCTCGGCTCGCGCGAGGCGCTGAAAGCCGCCGAGGTTTTCCGGGGCGGCGGCCAGTTCGCCAAGTTCCCGATGCGGATCGTGAAGGCGTTCGGCCTCCTGAACCTCATCCGCTTCCGCTATGGTCTCGCGACGCTCGACGGCGCGTTCCGTGGCTTTTCACGGCGGTTCGGTCTCGCCATCCGTCCCGTCCGCGTCAGCGACGGCGCGCTCGCCATCGACGTCGACAACGAGCGCACGCTGCACGTCGCCGAGACCATCCTCGGCGAACGCGGATCAGCGCTGGGCGAGACGCCGCAGGAAGTGCGCCTCGACCGCGCGGCGGACCGCCTTGGCGATCCGCTGCTGGCCTGAGGCGGAGAAGAGGAACTTCGAGTCCTCCTCGTTCGAGAGATAGCCGGTCTCGAGTAGCACCGAGGGCACGTCCGGCGCCTTCAGCACCAGGAACCCGGCGAAGCGGTGGAACTGGCTGCGTACCTTGATGTCCTGCCGCATCTCGCGCTGGAGGATGGCGGCGAACTCGGCGGACGTGTTCATCGTCTCGCGCTGCGCGAGGTCGATAAGGATGTCCGACACCTCGTTGGTCTCCACCGCGAGGTCGACGCCCGCGATGATGTCCGACCGGTTCTCCTTGGCGGCGAGCCGCGCGGCCTCGGCGTCCGACGCGGTTTCCGAGAGCGTGTAGACCGTCGCGCCACTCGCGTTCGGCACCGGCGCGCTGTCGGCGTGCACGGAGATGAACAGCGCCGCGTTGTTCTGCCGGGCGATGCCGAAACGGTCGCGGTGGCGCAGGTAGGTGTCGTCGTCCCGCGTCAGGATCGCCTTCACGCGGCCCGAGGCGTCGAGTTCCTTCTTGATCGCCTTGGCGATCGCCAGAACCACGTCCTTCTCGTATTTCTTCTCGCCGAGCACGCTGATCGTGCCGACGTCCTTGCCGCCGTGCCCGGCGTCGATCACCACGACCGGCAGCCGACCGGCGACACGAGGGCGCTGCGGAGGCGGCGCGGCAACGGGCGCGGGGGACGGCGCAGCCGCCGCGACCTTGACCGGCGCCGCGGGTGCCGTCTTCACGACCGGCTTTGGCGGCGCCGGAGCTGGCGTTTGGGTAGAGACAGGGGTGGTCTGGGCCGATGCGACGACCGGCTTCTCCACCTTCTCCGGCGCGGCGACCAGCGTCGTGCGGCCCGCCGCGACGAGCTTCGCGAACGCGTCTTCGGTCGCGGGCGCCAGCGTCAGCCGCAGTTTTCCGCCGGAAAGCGAACTCGAAGTGATGCGCGCGGGCGATGCGAGGTCGAGAACGACGCGCGCGGTATCGGCATCGAACTGCGCCGTCCGCACCCGCGTGACGAGCCCGCTTCCGGCCGTCGATCCGCCTTGCGCGGTCATGCCGTCGAGGTCGATGGCGAGCCGCGACGGACCGGAAAGCGCGAAGGCAGAAACGCGACCGGCGCCATCCGCGCCGATGGTGACCGTGGCGCCCTCGCCGCTGACGGTCACGGCGGCGTCGCCGAGCCGCGCGGCCGTCGCGGGCGCCGACAGCGCGAGGCACGCCGCGAGCAGCGGTGCGCAAAGCGCCTTTCCTCCCCGCCTCAGCCAGCGCGACATGTCCGATCCCCCGCAAGTAGCGTGCTCATCCGCCCCATATCCCCCCGGAAATGGCGAACTTCCGCCGAATCCTATGGTTAAGAGTCGCGGTGTTCAAGTGATTTGCACATTTCCGTAACGCTTTGTGTTGTTCACACAACGCTTAGCTGCTAGCAGACCGGAAGCGGCAAAGGTCGGTCCGGCCCGCCGTCAGCGTCCATACCGTCTGCTCCCTTACCGGGTCGATGGTTTCACGCCGTTCTTGCGTGAAAGGGTGCTGGCAATCCGCCGGACGGGGAGATGCTGCCGCTAAGATCGAGGTTTTGACGCATGTCGGCAACGCGATGCCATGAGGTGACGATGAAGGCGATGGCCTTCCCCTCTGCGCGCGATATGCGGCTCGCCACAGTTCCAAACCATCGGAGCGCGGGCTTGCCCGACGCTCCCGTAACACGTGCCCCATCGTCCGCGGCTACGGCCGCATCGGTGCCGAGGCCCCGGAGAATATTCAATGTCAATGCGCATGCTCATCGACGCGCGCCACCCGGAGGAGACCCGGGTCGCCGTCATAGAAGGCAACCGGATCGAGGAATTTGACTTCGAATCCGCCCAGAAGGAACAGCTGAAGGGCAATATCTACCTCGCCAAGGTCACACGCGTCGAACCCTCGTTGCAGGCGGCGTTCGTGGAATACGGCGGAAACCGACACGGCTTCCTCGCCTTCTCGGAAATCCATCCGGACTACTACCAGATCCCCAAGGAGGATCGCGACGCGCTGCTCCGCGAGGAGCGCGAGGCCGCCGAGGCGCACCGCGCCGAGATGGAGGCCGAACACGACGACGATGACGACGAGGATGCTGACGTCTCCGACGAGCCGTCCGACGACGGTTCGGAAGACGGCGAGGACGGCGAGCCCCCCGCGCCCACCACGGTCGGCAGCGATCACCACGACGACCACGACAACGCCATGCGGGCGAAGCGCCAGAACCTGCGCCGCCGCTACAAGATCCAGGAGGTCATCAAGCGCCGTCAGGTGCTGCTGGTGCAGGTCGTCAAGGAAGAGCGCGGCAACAAGGGCGCGGCCCTCACCACCTATCTCAGCCTCGCCGGCCGTTACTGCGTGTTCATGCCGAACACCAACCACGGCGGCGGCATCAGCCGCAAGATCTCGAACCAGAGCGACCGCAAGCGGCTGAAGTCCATCGTCTCGGAGTTGCAGCTTCCGCAGGGCATGGGCTGCATCATCCGCACCGCGGGCCTGTCGCGCACGCGCGCCGAGATCCGGCGCGACTTCGACTATCTCACGCGCCTGTGGGACGAGATCCGTGAAAAGACGCTGGCATCGAGCGCGCCCGCGCTGATCCACGAGGACTCCGACCTCATCAAGCGCGCCATCCGCGACATCTACAACCGCGACATCGGCGAAGTGCTGGTGGACGGCGAGGAGGGCTACAAGGCAGCCCGGAACTTCATGAAGCTCCTGATGCCGAGCCATGCGAAGAAGGTTCAGCAATACGTTGATCCCGTTCCGCTTTTCCAGCGCTATCAGGTCGAGCAGCAGCTTGCCGCCATGTACCATCCGGTGGTGCAGCTGAAGTCGGGCGGCTACATGGTCATCAACCCGACCGAGGCGCTCGTCTCCATCGACATCAACTCGGGCAAGTCGACGCGCGAGCACAATATCGAGGAAACCGCGCTCAAGACGAACACGGAGGCCGCGCGCGAGATCGCCCGCCAGCTTCGCCTGCGCGACATGGCCGGCCTCGTCGTCATCGACTTCATCGACATGGACGTCCACTCGAACAACCGCAAGGTCGAGAAGGCGCTGAAGGAAGCGCTGAAGAACGACCGCGCGCGCATCCAGGTCGGCCGCATCTCGTCGTTCGGCCTCCTGGAGATGAGCCGCCAGCGGCTGCGCACGGGCGTTCTCGAAGCCTCGACGCACGTCTGCCCGGTGTGCGACGGCGCGGGCATCGTCCGCACCGTGCAGTCCGCCGCGCTCGGCGCGCTGCGCGTGCTGGAGGCCGAGGCGCTGCGAGGCAAGCACAGCCACATCACGCTGCGCCTGCCCTTCGAGGTGGCGATCTACATGCTGAACGTGAAGCGCAGCCAGGTCTCCCGCATCGAGGAGCTTTACGGCGTCACGGTCGAGATCGCGCCGAACGGCGACCTCCACGTCGGCGATCAGGAGATCGACGGCAGCGGCCCGCCGCCCCTGCCCCGCGTCAGCCTGCAGGTTCCCGCCGTCCCCGCCCCCGAGGATGACGACGACGATGTCGTCGAGGAGGAAGAGGACGAGGACGATGAGGCCGAAGCCGAGGTCTCCGACCGCCGCGAGCGCAGCGAGGAACGCCGCGAGGACGGCGGCCGGTCGCGCCGCCGCCGTCGCGGACGCAGCCGCCGGGACCGCGAGCGCGACGAGGAGCGCCGCCCCGCGCCGCAGGACGCCGCCGCCGGGAACGAGGACGGCGACGAGGCCGCCGAGGGCGCCGACACGCAGGAGCAATCGCGGGACGACCGGGACGAGGACGGCGGCAAGCGCCGCCGCCGCCGCCGGGGTCGCCGCGGCGGCCGCCGCCGGAACGGGGACGAGGCTGCAGGCGAAGCAGCTCAGGAGGCCGAAGCCGCGCCGGAGATCGAACCGGCTGCCGAAGAGGCTCCCGCTGAAGACGAGGCTCCCGCCGAACCTGCGCCTGCGGAGGCCGAGGCCCCTGCCCGCAAGCCGCGCGGCCGCCGCAAGGCCGTGAAGGCGGAAACCGTGGAGACCGCCGAACCGGAAACGGTCGAAGCGCCCGCGGCCGAAGCACCCCCGGAGGCCGAAGCGAAGCCGAAGCGGACCCGCCGCAAGAAGGCGGAAACCGTGGACGCCGCGCCCGAACCTGCGCCGGAACCCGCCGCACCGGCCGAAGAAGCACCGGCCGAAGCCGTTGCGGCCGAGGCTCCCGAAAAGCCGAAGCGCGCGCCGCGCCGCAAGGCGGCCGCCAAGAGCGTCCCTGCCGCGGAAACCGTCTCCGAGGCCGTGGAGATCACGGAGACCGCCGACGCCGCCGCGAACGACGCAGCGAACGACACGGGGGACGCCACCGCGCCGCCGCGCAAGGGCTGGTGGCAGCGGACGTTCGGCGACTGAGACGCCGGCTTTCAGAACTCGGCGGCGGCGGGCTTGCAATCGCCCGCCGCCGCCCTAGTTTCACTCACCGGGGGTTCAGTCGCGAAGGGTGAGATGGCGGCGATGACATCCCGGAAGCATCTTTCGGCCAGCCTGCGCCTCTTCCTTGCCGCGGTTCTCGCCGTCACAGCGTCGATCCGCCCCGCGCTCGCTCAGAGCATCCTCCGCGACGCCGAGACCGAAGCCTTCTTCCACGAGATCTCAGCGCCGCTTGCCGAGGCCGCCGGGCTCAATCCGCGCGCGCTCGACGTGGTGCTGATCGGCGATTCCTCGATCAACGCCTTCGTCGCGGGCGGTCAGGCGGTCTACATCCACAGCGGCCTCATCATGGCGGCGGACGACGTCAACGAGGTGCAGGGCGTCATCGCGCACGAGATCGGCCACATCACCGGCGGCCACATCGTGCGCTTCAGCGAGGGCGCGAAGGCCGCGACCTCGATCACGCTGCTCTCCATGCTGCTCGGCGCGGCGGCGATGGCGGCGGGCGCGGGCGAGGCCGGCATGGCGATCTTCGCGGGCGGCCAGCAGGCCGCGCTCGGCAAGTTCCTCGCCTATTCGCGCACGCAGGAATCCGCCGCCGACCAGGCGGGCGCGACCTTCCTGCAGCGCTCGGGGCAATCCGGCAAGGG
>JACFNY010000144.1 GCA_019454625.1 Sphingomonadaceae bacterium | reverse complement strand
GCCGTATTCGCCCAGCCCGCGTGCCCGTCGATACGGGCAAGCCAGACCGGGCGGTCGGCCACGGCGAGATCGAGCTCCTCGGCGGTCGGGAAGCGGTCGAGGCCCCAGCTCACCTGGTTCCAGCCGCCGCCGACGATCCATTTCCGGTCCGGGTTCGCGGCGGCGTATGACGCGACCCTCGCGAGCGCCTGGTCGATGCTCGTCGTGTCCGACAGGTCGATCTGGAGCGCCATGAAGCCGAGGCCCATGACATGGCCGTGCGCGTCGATGAGGCCGGGAAGCAGCGTCCTGCCGCCTGCATCGACAACCTCTCCGTCAACCTTCTCGCCCGGTTTCAGCAGGCGCTCGACACGGCCGTCGTCGCCGACGACCAGCCCGCCGAATTTCGCGAGGCGGCCGATGTCATCGAGCGTGTAGCCGTTCGCATTGACGATGACGGTCCGCGCGTCCGCAGCGCCCGCCGAGAGAACAACCGCAAGCGCGAGCGCGATCCGCATGGCCCTATCCCCTGAACCGCCTGAGCAGCGAGGACGTGTCCTGCCGTCCTCCGCCCATGTTCTGGACATCGGCGTAGAACTGGTCAACCAGCGCGGTGAGCGGCATCGAAAGCCCGATGCGCCGCGCCTCGCCGAGCACAAGCGACAGGTCCTTGCGCATCCAGTCGACGGCGAAGCCGAAGTCATATTCGCCCTTGATCATGGTCGGCGCGCGGTTCTCCATCTGCCAGCTCTGCGCCGCGCCCTTCGAGATCACGTCCACGACCGCATTCGCGTCCAGTCCGGCCTCGATCGCGAAGTTCATCGCCTCGGCCAGCCCCTGAAGCACCCCCGCGATGCAGACCTGGTTGACCATCTTGGTGAGCTGTCCGGCGCCCGCCCCGCCCATCAGACCGACACGCTGCGCATAGGTCTGCATGATCGGCTCGCCGCGCGCAAAAGTTGCCGCATCGCCGCCGACCATGATGGTGAGGCGGCCGTTCTCGGCTCCCGCCTGCCCCCCGGATACCGGCGCATCGAGCACGCCGATGCCGCGCGCTGCGCCCGCGTCCGCAAGCTCGCGCGCGATCGCGGCGGAAACCGTCGTATGGTCGATGTAGAGGCTGCCCGGCGCCATCGCGCCGAACGCGCCGTCCGACCCCAGTGTGACGGCGCGCAGGTCGTCGTCGTTGCCGACACACGTGATGACGACGTCCGCGCCCTTCGCGGCTTCGGCGGGGGTCGGCGCCGCCGCGCCGCCGTTCGCCACAACCCATGCCTCGGCCTTCGCGGCGGTGCGGTTGTAGACGGTGACGTCGTGGCCCGCCGCCTTCAGGTGCCGCGCCATCGGCGCGCCCATCACGCCCATTCCGAGATATGCGATCCGTGCCAAGGCGAGTCCTCCTGCGCTGCTGCTTTCGCGCGGGTTCCTAGCGGCTGTTTGCCTCGGCATCCAGATCGGCTATGGCGCCGGTACGAATTCAGCAGGTCAGGACGGTCAGATGGGCGATTCTCAGGGTGTGGCGGCTTTGCCGGTGACGTTTGCCGATATCGAGGCAGCGCACATGGCGATCATGCCGCACATCATCCGCACGCCCTGCCTGAAATCCCGCACGCTGTCCGACATCGTCGGCGCCGAGGTGTGGCTGAAGTTCGAGAACCTCCAGTTCACCGCCGCCTACAAGGAGCGCGGCGCGCTCAACACGTTACTGTCGCTCACCGACGCGCAGCGGAAGAAGGGCGTGATCGCCGCGTCGGCCGGCAACCACGCGCAGGGTATCGCCTACCACGGCACGCGCCTCGGCGTGCCGACGACGATCGTGATGCCGCGCTACACGCCGGTGGTGAAGGTGCAGCAGACCGAAAGCCACGGCGCGACGATCGTGCTCCACGGCGACAATTTCGACGAGGCCTACGCCCGCGCCCGCGAGCTTGAGGTGGAACGCGGCCTCACCTTCGTGCACCCGTTCGACAATCCGAAGGTGATCGCCGGGCAAGGCACGGTCGCGGTCGAGATGCTCACCGATGCCCCGAAGATCGACATGCTGGTGGTGCCGATCGGCGGCGGCGGGCTCATCTCCGGCATGTCGATCGCGGCGCGCGCGATGCGCCCGGATGTCGAGATCGTCGGCGTGCAGGCGGCGCTCTATCCGTCGATGGCCGCGAAGATGAAGGGCGAGACGTTGCCCTGCGGCGGCGACAGCATCGCCGAGGGCATCTCGGTGAAGGAGCCGGGCACGATCACGCAGGACATCGTTCGCGCGCTCGTGAAGGACATCCTCCTCGTCGACGAAGCGAAGCTGGAGCAGGCGACCGCGATGCTGCTCAACATCGAGAAGACCGTCGTCGAAGGCGCGGGCGCAGCGGGTCTCGCCGCGCTCCTCGCCTACCCCGAGCGCTTCAAGGGCCGGGTCGTCGGGCTGCCGCTCACCGGCGGCAACATCGACACGCGCCTGCTCGCCAACGTGCTGCTGCGCGACCTTGCCCGTTCCGGTCGCCTCGCCCGACTCCGCATCCGGCTCAACGACCGGCCGGGGCAGCTCTTCGGCGTCGCGCGCATCTTCGACGACATGCAGGTCAACATCGTCGAGGTCTATCACCAGCGCGTGTTCACCAACCTCTCGGCAAAGGGCATCTACGCTGACATCGAGTGCGAGACGCGCGACCGCGATCATCTCGACCGGCTGATCGAAACGCTGAAATCGAGCGGCTACGAGGTCTCCTCCGTCGAGATCGCCTGAGGCAGGACATGGCCGAAATCTGCATCCTGACGCCGGACAGCGGCGGCAACACCTTTGCCCGGCGCACGGAAAACGAACTTCGGGCACTGCTCGGAACAGACGTTCGCTTCCAGCCGTGGACGGCACCGCTCGGAGCCGGCGACGCCATCGTCCTGCCGCTGATCGCGTGGGGCTATCAGGCGCGCGCTGACGACTGGTCGGCGGCGCTCGACGCATGGGAAGCCGCGGGCGTTCCGATCGCGAACCCCGTGCCGCTGATGCGCTGGAACACCGACAAGCGCTACCTGTTCGATCTTGAGGCGAAAGGCGTGCCGGTGATCCCCACCGCTTTCGTGCCGGCGCTTTCGGACACGGACCTGACCGAAGCCCGGGCGCGCTTCGGCGACACGGTGATCGTGAAGCCGCCGATCTCCGGCGGCGCGGATGGAACCTACCGTCTCGCGCCCGGCGATCCCGTGCCCGCCGACGCGCACGGCAAGCCGATGCTGATCCAGCCGCTGATGGCCGCGATCGCGACGGAGGGCGAATACTCGCTGTTCTACTTCGGCGGCAGATTCAGCCACGCGATCCTGAAAGTGCCCTCCGCCGGGGACTTCCGCGTGCAGGAGCAGTACGGCGGCCGCGAGATCACCGTCGACGCGCCTGCCGGGGCCCGCGCCGTGGCGGAAGCGGCGCTCGGCGCCGCGCCCGGCGACGCGCTCTATGCCCGCATCGACATGGTGCGCGGCGCGGATGGCGGACTACGGTTGATGGAACTGGAACTGATCGAACCCGATCTGTTCCTGTCCCACGCCGCGGACGGTGGCAGCCTGTTCGCCGAAGCCCTTCGCGCGCGCCTGCGACCGGGAGCTTAGCGCCCGCTTAACCCTCCGGACGCTAGACTTGGCCCTCGACTCCACGAGGAAGCGCCACCGGGCCATGGCCAGCCGTCATTTCCGCAACGCCGTCAATGCGCGCCCGGTCATCCGGCGGCGCGCGCGCCGCGCGCCGCGCGGCGTGCGGCCGGTGAACGTGCAGTGGAAGGTCGCCTATGCCGACTTCGCCACGGCGATGATGGCGTTCTTCATGCTGCTCTGGCTGATTTCCACCTCGGAGAAGGTCTCGCTGCAAGGCATCGCCGACTATTTCGCACCCTCGCTCGCCACCGACAGGACCGGAGCAGCAGCCGACGGCGATGTCGCGGCGGCGAGCGGCGGGCCCGAGCTGCTTCCCATCGCGGCGAGCGAGCGGGACCGTGCGCGCGCCGACACGCTGCTCCGCGACATCCGCACCGCCTTCGCCGCGGACCCGGACCTCGCTCCGCTTGCAGACAATGTGCTTCTCGAACCGGCGCGGGACGGCGTCCACATCCAGCTTACCGACACGGCCGCGCGGGCGATGTTCGCCTCGGGCAGCGCCGTGCCGCTCGCGCCTGCGGCCGACGCGTTCCGCGCCGTCGCAGCGCACATCGGCCGGATACCGAACCGCATCGCCATCGAGGGGCATACCGGCGGCGGCGAGGGCGATACGTGGCAGCTCTCGGCGGATCGCGCCGTCGCCGTGCGCGACCTCTTCGCACGGGCCGGCGTGCCCGCCGATCGTTTCGCCGCCGTGACAGGCCGCGCTGCCAGCGAGCCGCTGCTGCCGGATGCGCCCGCTCGGCCCGAGAACCGCCGCATCACCATCATCCTGCTCGATGAACCGCCGGCGATGGACCCGCGCGCCGGGCGACGAACCGCGCAGCCGGTCCCTTCCCAAAGCGGCAACATCGCACCATAGTTCGAAGCCGTGACTGACCAGACGTTCCGATTCCCGCGCTTTTTCGTGACGGCGCCCAGCCCGTGCCCCTATCTGCCGGGCAAGATGGAGCGCAAGGTCTTCACCGAGCTGCGCGGCGAGGATGCGGTCGAACTCAACGAGGCGCTGTCGCGCATCGGCTTCCGGCGCAGCCAGAACGTCGTCTACCGGCCGAGCTGCGAGGGCTGCAACGCCTGCGTCTCCGTGCGGGTTCTCGCGCAGCGCTTCGCGCCGAGCCAGACGCAGCGCCGCATCATGCGCCGCAACGACGACATCGAGGTCAGCGTCTGCGAGCCGTGGACGACGCCCGAACAGTTCGACCTGCTGCGCGCCTATCTCGGCGAGCGCCACCCCGACGGCGGCATGACGCGCATGGACGCTTACGACTACGCGGAGATGGTCGAGCAGACGCCGGTCAATACGCTGATCATCGAGTATCGCGAGCCGATGGCAGACGGCCGTCAAGGACGCCTGATCGGCTGCTGCCTCACCGACCGGCAGGCGGACGGGCTTTCGATGGTGTACAGCTTCTTCGATCCCGCGCACCCGGCGCGCTCGGGCCTCGGCACCTTCATCATCATGGACCACATCCGGCAGGCCGCCGCCGCCGGGCTCGACTACGTCTACCTCGGCTACTGGATCGAGGGCTGCGAGCGGATGAGCTACAAGACGCGCTTTCGCCCGATCGAGCGACTCACCACGCGCGGCTGGAAGCTCGTGGACGCCGTCGAAACCGCCGCCTGAACGACATGTGCCGAAAACAAGGCAGGCCGAAGGGAACCCCGTTCCCGTCCGCCTGACGGGGCGGTTCATCGCCGCGGAGGTTGTCCGCGAAGTCCGGCCGACCAACTTTTGCATGACCGGGGGGCGAACCCGGACAGACAAAGGTGATTGCAATGAAAATCGAAAAGCTTCTTGGAGTGGCGCTGGGCGCCGTGATGGTGGCCGGTGTTCCCGCCGTGGCCTTCGCCCAGAGCGCGGACGCGCCGCCCACGATCGACACCAACGGCGACGGCGTGCCCGATGCGTGGGATACCAACGGCGACGGCAAGGCGGATGCCTGGGACACCAACGGCGACGGCAAGCCCGACGCGGTCGATGCGGACGGCGACGGCAAGCCCGACGCCCAGTAACCCGATGGCCGCAACTGCCGGATTCGATCCGGTGGGTTTCTCTCCCCTCCTGTAGAACCCCGGATGCGCCGGCGGACCCACGCGGTTCACCGGCGTTTTCGTGTCAGAGGTTCGGCCGCAG
>JACFNY010000143.1 GCA_019454625.1 Sphingomonadaceae bacterium | reverse complement strand
TGGTGGTCGGCGCCGCCAACAACCACCTGCCGGCACCGGAGCGGGCGGCGGTCTCGGTCGCGAATACGCGCTGGAACTGGCCGCGCGCGGCGCGAAGGTCGTCGTCAACGATTTCGGCGGCGCGCGCGACGGCAGCGGCGGATCGGCGACGGCCGCCGAACAGGTGGTCGCGGAGATCGAGAGCAAGGGCGGCACGGCGGTTCCCAACCCTGCGAGCGTCACCGATTTTCCGGCTGTCGAGGCGATGGTGGCGGACACGCTCTCGCGCTGGGGACGGGTCGACGTCCTCATCAACAACGCGGGCGTGCTGCGCGACAAGAGCTTCGCGAAGATGACGCTCGACGACTTCCGCTTCGTGCTCGACGTGCACCTGATGGGCTCGGTGAACTGCACCAAGGCGGTGTGGGACGCGATGCGCGACGCGGGCTACGGCCGCATCCTGATGACCTCGTCGTCGACCGGCCTCTACGGCAATTTCGGGCAGGCGAACTACGGCGCCGCCAAGCTCGGCCTCGTCGGCCTGATGAAGACGCTCGCCATCGAGGGCGCGAAGTCGAACATCCACGTCAATTCGATCTTTCCCGTGGCGGGCACGCGCATGACCGAGGACATCATGTCCGAGGAGATGCTGAGGCTGCTGGCGCCGAAGAACGTGGTTCCGGCCGCGCTCTATCTCGTCAGCAACGCGGCGCCGACGAGCACGATCCTCGGGGCGGGGGCAGGCGGCTTCCACGCCGCGCACGTCACGCTGACGCACGGCATCATGGTGCCGGAGGCGGAGCGCACGGTGGAAACCGTGGCGGCGCGGATCGCCGAGATCACCGACCGGGCGGGCGAGACGGTGCCGACGAACGGCGCCGAACAGGGCGGGCTCGTGATGTCGCGGCTGGGCGAGCTGAAGGGGTAGGGCATCATAAGCCTCTCCTCTTCAGGGGAGGGGAGAAGGCGGCTAAACCTCCACCAGCTTCAGCAGCTTGCGCTCCAGCGGCGCGAGCAGGGGCGGCAGCTCGTGGCCGCGGCGCAGCACCGCGCCCGCCTCGCCGAGCAGGATGTACTGGCCCTGCCGAACGCGCAGCTCCGGGCGCTTCACCACGCGGATCTCGGGGCGTTCCGACGCGCGGCGGAAGGCGGAGAAGACGGCCTCGTCGCGGTTCATGTCCACCGCGTAGTCGCGCCACAGCCCGGCGGCGACCATGCGGCCGTAGAGGCCCATGATGTGATTCAGCTCGTGGCGGTCGAAGGTAACCTGGGCGGGAGCGGGGGCACGCCCCCCGAAGAGAGGCGTGATGTTGTTCATGCCTTGCGGGCGGTCGCCCCCGGCTTGGCAGCGGGCTTGAGGTCGGCGGGGGTCAGCTCCGCCAGCCGCTTGCGCAGCGTCTCCACCTCGCAGCGCAGGATTTCGAACTGCTGCGTCTGCGGGTCGAACTTCTCGCTGCACGGCGTGCCGTAGGGCACGAAGTCCTGCGTTTCCTTCTTCACCTCGACAAGCGTCGAGCGCGCCGGGATGCCGACCATCGTCGCGCCCTCCTGCACGTCCTTGGTGACGACGGCGTTCGCGCCGATGCGTGCGCCCGCGCCAACGGTGATGGGGCCGAGGATGGCGGCGCCGAGGCTGACGATGACGCCGTCGCCGATCGTCGGGTGCCGCTTGCCGCCGACGCCGTTCGTCGGGTTCGTGCCGCCGAGCGTCGAGCCCTGGTACATGGTTACGTCGTCGCCGATCTCCGCGGTTTCGCCGATCACGACGAAGCCGTGGTCGATGAACAGCCGCTTGCCGATCTTCGCGCCCGGGTGGATGTCGATCGCCGTCAGCGCGCGCGAAAGGTGGTTCACGAAGCGGGCGAGGAAGAACATCTCGCCGCGATACAGCCAGTGCGCCACGCGGTGCAGGCCGAGCGCGAGCACGCCCGGGTAAAGCAGCACTTCCCAGCGCGAACGGGGCGAGGGGTCGCGCGCCTTCACCGAATCGAGATAGGCGATGAGACTGTCGAACATGCTGGCGGACGCTTCCCCGGTTCCTTCCTGATCGACGGAATCTAGGCGCTTCGGGCGCCGATTACCAGCCCCGGCGCAAGGGCGGGCTTGCCGGTGCGAAAGAAAAAGTCGTTTGCCGCAAGGCCTCCGTGTGCCATCTGCCGGGCACGGGCCGCCATACACGAGGATCACATCTTTCATGCCAACGGACGTCTTTGCGGACCTCTTGCCCTATATCGCGGTAGGTTTCGCGGCCCAGCTCGTCGACGGCGCGCTCGGCATGGCGTTCGGCGTGATTTCCTCCACCCTGCTCGTCAGCCTCGGCGTTCCGCCCGCGGCGGCCTCGGCGGGCGTGCACACCGTTGAGACGTTCACCACGGCGGTTTCGGGCATCAGCCACGCCATTCACCGCAACGTCGACTGGAAGCTGTTCGCGCGGCTCGTCATCCCCGGCGTGATCGGCGGCATTCTCGGCGCCTACATTCTCACGCAGGTTCCCGCCGAGGCCGCGCGCCCGATCGTGCTCGCCTATCTCTCGTGCATCGGCGTCCTGCTCATCTGGCGGAGCTGGCGCTATCCGCCCAAGATCAAGAACCCGCGCATCGTCGAGCCGCTGGGCCTCGCCGGCGGGTTTCTCGATGCGGCGGGCGGCGGCGGCTGGGGGCCGGTCGTCACCTCGAACCTGCTCATCCAGGGCGGATCGCCGCGCAAGACGATCGGTACGGTGAACACCGCCGAATTCTTTCTCACCCTGACGGTTTCGATCACGTTCCTGCTCAGCCTCGGCGTCGCGTTCTTCACGAAGGCGATGTTCGGGCTGCTGATCGGCGGGGTCATCGCCGCGCCGTTCGGCGCGTGGCTCGCGAAACGGATCGCGCCGCGGCCCCTGCTGATGATCGTGGGCGTCGTGCTGACGCTCACCAGCGGCTTCGGTATCTGGCGCGCCTTCTTCTAGTTCCCCTCGATCCTCGAAACGAATGCGGCCCGCCGGGAGGGGGGAGCCGGCGGGCCGCGGGGGCTTCGATGGCTTGTCTATATCCGTTCGGCACATTATAGAGCCAATGGATAATTCTGGTTAGACTGATCGAAAACGCCGATGACGTTCCTGCCCACCCTCAAGCAGCTCCAGTACCTGGCGGCGCTTCACGAGCACCAGCACTTCGGCCGTGCCGCGGACGCCTGCTTCGTCACCCAGTCGACGCTGTCCTCGGGTATCCGCGAGCTTGAAACCCTGCTCGACGCCGCGCTCGTCGAGCGGACGCGCCGCGTCGTGCGCTTCACGCCGCTCGGCGAGAAGATCGCGCGCAAGGCGATCCTCGTGCTGCGCGAGGCCGAGGACCTCGCCGCGCTGGCGCAGGCCGAGGCGCGGCCGTTGACGGGCGAGATCCGCATGGGCGTGATCCCCACGATCGCGCCGTTCTTCCTGCCGAAGGCGCTGCCGCGCCTGCGCGCGTCCTACCCCGACCTCAAGCTCTACCTGCGCGAGGAGACGAGCGCCTCGGTGTGCGACGCGCTGGGGCGGGGACAGGTGGACTGCGTGCTGCTGGCGCTGCCGTTTCCCTGCGGCGACGTGGCGAGCGTGAAGCTGTTCCGCGACTATTTCCACATCGCCGCGCACAAGGAGGACATCCACGGCGCGGGCAAGGTGATCCACCCCGAGGACATCGACACCGATCGGCTGCTGCTGCTGGAGGACGGGCACTGTCTGAAGGAGCACGCGCTCGCCGCCTGCGGGCGGCCGGAATACCGGGCCGAGACCTCGGTGGTCGGCACGTCGCTGCACACGCTGGTGCAGATGGTCGACAACCGCCTAGGCACCACGCTCGTGCCCGACATGGCGCTGAAGGCCGGCATCCTGAACGGCACGGATGTCGAGACGCGGCCCATCGACGGCGAGAAGCCGTTCCGCGAGGTCGCGCTCGTCTGGCGCAAGTCGAGCCCGCGCGAGGAGGAGTTCCGCCTGCTCGCTCAGGCCCTCATCGACGCCGCCAGCGTCTGACGCAGCGCGGGACCGGGGATCGGCGGCGCACCGGCTTCCGCGGCGCGGACCAGCTCGACCAGCTTCGCGTTGACCGGTGCCTTGCGCCCCAACCGCGCGGCGAGCCGCACGACGGCGCCGTTCAGGTGATCGACCTCGGTGCGCCGCCCGCGCGCGAGGTCGTCCGCCATCGATGAGCGGGCGTGCCGGTCCACGGTCGTCTTCTGCCGCGCGGCGATGCGCCGGTAGAGGAAATTCGGCAGCGACAGCAGGAACGGCATCCGCTCGACGGGCAGCGGCAGCACGCTCGCGGGACGGATGCCCGCCGCCTTCACGAGGCCGAGCCCCTCCTGCATCGAAAGCGCCCACGCGCGCCGGTAGTCGCGATCGGCGAACTCCTGCGCCAGCGTCTTTCCCGAAAGCGCGTTGATCGCGTTGTTGAGGTTCACGAGCAGCTTGCCCCACAGCACGCCCGCCATGTCGGCGCTGCGCACGGGCGGGAGTCCGCCCGCCGCGAGCACGTCGGCGAGCCTGTCCAGCGCCGGGTCGGCGTCGATCTGCACGGGGCTGCTCGTCGCCTGATGGAAATGCCCGGGGCCGCGCCCGGCGACGTTGAACGGCACCATGCCCGCGAAAACGTGGGCCTCCGGCAGCGCGGCGGCGATGGCGGCCACGTTGTCCGCGCCGTTCTGGAGCGAAAGCACCGGCGTTCCCGCCCCGAGGAACGGCGCGAGCGCCCGGGCGGCGTCTGTCGTCGCGTCGCTCTTCACCGTCACGAGCACGACGTCCGCCCCTGCCGCGGCTTCGGGATTCTCCGCCAGCGCGAGGTCCGCCGCGGGGACGAGCGTGTCGCGTCCGCGAGCGTCGGAGACGCGCAGGCCGTGCGCGCGGATGGCGTCCATGTAGGTCGGGCGGCCGATCAGCGTCACCCGCGCGCCGCCCGCGGCAAGCGCGCCGCCGATGTAGCAGCCGATGAGCCCGGCGCCCATCACCGCGACGGCGAGCCTATCTTTGTCGTGCATTGTCCCGATCCTTCATGCGGTTATTCTGACGGGCGAACGCCGAATGGCAACCTGCGGATCGTGAAAGGGACGAAGATTATGAAGGCGCTGCTTTGCGTGGAGCACGGGCCACCCGAAAAGCTGGTCGTGCGCGAGGTGCCGACGCCGGAGCCGGGCAAGGGCGAGGTGCGCATCAAGGTGGCGGCCGCGGGCGTCAACTTCCCGGACGTGCTCATCATCCAGAACCTCTACCAGTTCAAGCCGCCGCTGCCGTTCTCGCCGGGCGGTGAGGCGGCGGGCGTCGTCGATACGGTGGGCGAGGGGGTGACGCACCTGAAACCGGGCGACCGCGTGCTGGCGATGACCGGGACGGGCGGCTTTGCCGAGTATCTCGTCGCGGACGCCTCGAAGGTGGTGCCGCTGCCGGAGTCGATGCCGCTCGACATCGCGGCGGGCTTCACCATGACCTACGCGACTTCGCACCACGCGCTGAAGCAGCGCGCGCGCATCCAGCCGGGCGAGACGCTGCTCGTGCTCGGCGCGGCGGGCGGCGTCGGGCTCGCGGCGGTGGAACTCGGCAAGGTGATGGGCGCGAAGGTGGTCGCCGCCGCCTCGACCGACGAGAAGCTGGCGCTCTGCCGCGAATACGGCGCGGACGAGACGATCAACTATGCCTCCGAGGACCTGCGCGAGGGCATCAAGCGCACCTGCGGCGCGGGGCCGGACGTGATCTACGATCCCGTCGGCGACAGGTTCGCCGAGCCCGCGTTCCGCTCGATCGGCTGGAACGGGCGCTACCTCGTCGTCGGGTTCGCGGGC
>JACFNY010000142.1 GCA_019454625.1 Sphingomonadaceae bacterium | reverse complement strand
CGTATCTGGCGGTCGCCGAGGTGCAGGGCGCGGCCTCCGGCGCACGCATCCTCGCGGCGGCAGCAATCGCGCCCGACCTCGTCGAATCGCTGTTCGCAGGCAGCATCGAGACCGCCCGCCGCGTGCGTTTCGACGAAGGCACCGGCGGCATCGTCGCCACTCGCGAGCGCCGTCTCGGCAATCTGGCGCTGTCGGCGGGGCAGGACGACAGCCCCGACCCCGCCGCCGTGAGCGCCGCGCTTCTCGAAAGCGCGCGCAAGCGCGGCCTCGCGGCGCTGCCGTTCTCCGACCATGCCCGCGCGCTGCAACGCCGCGCCGCCTTCGCGCGCCGCGTCGATCCCGCGATCCCGGACATCGGCGACGCGGTGCTCGCCGCCGACCTCGATGACTGGCTGCCGCCGCTCCTCGAAGGCAAACGATCGCTCGGCGCCGTCAGCGCGTCGGCGCTCACGCACATGCTGGAGGCGCGTCTCGGCTGGGCGGGCAAGACCGCCGTCGACCGCCTTGCCCCCGAAGCGTTCGTGTCGCCGCTCGGCAGCCGTCACGCCATCGACTACGCGGCGGAGGGCGGCCCGGCGGTCGAGCTTCGCGTGCAGGCGCTGTTCGGCGTCCGCGCCCATCCGGTGGTGGCCGGGGGCGTGCCGCTCGTGCTGCGCCTCACCTCACCCGCCGGGCGCCCGATCCAGACCACGACGGACCTGCCCGGCTTCTGGTCGGGAAGCTGGGCGGCGGTCGCGAAGGAGATGCGCGGCCGCTATCCGAAGCATCCATGGCCGGACGACCCCGCCGCCGCCCTTCCGACGCTCCGCACCAAGCGCGCCGACGCGCGCTAGAAGGCCGCCGTCGTCCCGAGGCCCTGCTTTTTCGCCTGCTCGAAGACGTGCCAGCCCGCTACAAGATCCTGCACGATGTGGCCAAGCGACTTGTAGATGGTAATTTCATCGTCTCCGGTGCGCCCGTCGAGCGTCCCGTCGAATACTTCGCCAATTTCACCCACGACATGCGCGTCGTCCACCACGCCCGCCGCCTTCGCGTTCAGGAACTCGGCGCCCTGCGCGAGAACGCCCGGCCGGTAGTCGGCGATGAAGCGCGACGCCACGACGAGGTCGTTCGCGATCTCGGCAGGACCGGCGCGGCTCGACCCCACGACGTTGATATGCGTGCCCGGCCTCACGTCGGCGAGGGCGAGAATCGGTTCGGCGGCGGCCGTCGTCGTGCAGATGATGTCGACATCGCTGACGGCGCCCGCCACGTCGGCCGCGGCCTCGGCATCGAGGCCCAGCTCCTCGCGCACGCGCAGCGCGAAGCGCTTCGCCTGCTCCGCCGAACGCCCCCACACGCTGACGCCCGTGATCGGACGCACGTGCCGCACCGCCGCGGCGTGACGCCATGCCTGCTCGCCGTAGCCGAGGATCGCGAGCCGCGAGGGCCCCGGCTGCGCGAGCGCATCGGTGGCCGCGGCGGACGCGGCGGCGGTGCGGATCGCCGTCACGATGCTGCCGTCGACGATGGCGACGGGCGCGCCGCCTTCGGGCTCGAACAGCACGACGATGCCCTGATGCGAGTGCTTGCCGAGCGCGAAATTGCCCGGATAGACGCTGACGATCTTGGCGCCGAACGTGCCGCCGAGCATCGCGCCCGGCATCACGCCGAAGGCGTTGCCGCCGTCGAGGTCGACGATGTTCCGGAGCGGCTGCCGCGTCTCGCCGCGCGCGAGCGCAACCATCGCCTCGCGCACCAGCCGGATGCAGTCCTCATAGCCGAGCAGGCGTTCGACGTCCGCGGCCCCGACGATCAGCAGCGGCGCGCTCATGCGGCCTCCCGCGCGATGCGGGCGCGAAACCAGCGGACGAGGAGCAGGGCGTTCACGATCATGGCGACTCCGTAGATGTTCTGGGTAACGGCGAGCGGCAGGCTGCCCAGCACGGTCAGCGTCAGGAACGTGGCGAGCGTGACGTTCTGCACACCGACCTCAATGGCGAGCGTCATGGCGTCGCGGCGGTTGACGCCGCAGGCACGCCCGATGCCGAGCCCCGCCGCCATCGCAACGATGTTCATCGTCCAGATCGCGGGGCCCGCGCTCAGCAGGTTCGCGAGCACCATCTCGGCGCTGACGCCCACGGCGAAGGCGATGACGCCGAACAGCACGATCATCGCCACGGGCCGCAGCCAGCCGCTCATCCTTTCGGCGGCGCCCGGCGCGAAGCGGCAGACGAGCATCCCCACCGCCACCGGCAGCACGGTGATCCGCGCAAGCTGGAGCATCGTGTCGCCGACCGACAGCGCCGGCACGGTGCCCTCGAGCCCGAAATGGCGCAGCCCCCAGTCGAGCAGCACGGGAATCGAGAACACCGTCACGAGGCTGGACATCGCCGTCAGCACCACGGCGAGCGCCACGTTGCCGCGCGCGATGAACGTCAGCGCGTTCGAGGTCGTGCCGGCCGGGCAGATGCCGAGGATGAAGACGCCGAGCGCAAGTTCGGGCGGCAGGGGGAACACGATGCCGATCGCGAGGCCGAGCAGCGGCAGCGCCAGGAGCTGCGCCGCGAGCCCAGCGAGCGCGGCGCGGCCGTCCTTGAACACCAGCCCGAAATCGCCGAGCCTCAGCGTCAGCCCCATGCTGAACATGATGAGCATCAGGCCCACGGGCACGAAGGTCGTGTTGACGAAAGCGATCATCGCGTCGGACATGGAACTCCCCCTCCCGCCTCTCTATGCGCCCCAGACGGCCTTTGCATAGGCGACGAAGTTGAGGCCGAGGATCTTTTCGATCCGTGCGTCCGAATGGCCGCGCCGCCGCAGCCGGTCGGCGAGGTCGTGGAACTGCGACGGCCCGCGCAGGTCGATCACGAAGGGCAGCGTATCGGGGTTCTCGCCCTTCGCGCCGATTCCCGCCGCGCGCCGGTTCGCGATTTCCTTCGCAATCTTCGCCTTGTAAGCGCCCAGATCGTCGATCGTGGTGATGCCGCCGTCGGTGCCGATGCCGACATGATCCTCGCCGCAGACATTCACGGCGTGCTCGATGTGCGCCACCACGTCGTCAGCGGTCGCCTTGCTCGTCGGATTGAGGAACGGCATGAAATAGATGCCGACGAACCCGCCCCGCTCCGCGACCAGCCGCAGCTCGGCATCGGTCTTGTTGCGCGGCAGGTCGGTGAGCGCGCGGCAGCCGGTGTGGTTGATCGAGATCGGCTGCTTCGAGGCCCGCGTGGCTTCGAGACAGGTCTTCTCGCCGCTGTGCGACAGGTCGACCATCACGCGGTTCGCGTTCAGCCGTTCCACCACCTCGCGCCCGAACGGCGTCAGGCCGCGGTTCTCAGGCGCCATCGAGCCGTCGCCGACCGCGTTCGCGGGGTTGTAGGTGAGCTGGACGATGCGCACGCCGAGGTTCGCGAACACGTCGGCGCGGCTCGCGTCCTCGCCCAGCATCATCGTGTTCTGGAAGCCGTAGATGATCCCGATGCGGCCTTCGCGGTTCGCGCGCAGGATGTCCTCCGCGGTCAGCACCTTCAGGAGGTCGGCGGGATGGCGGCGCACGACCGCATCCCAGTGCGCGATTTCGCGCACGGTCTGCTCGAACGGTTCGTTCGGCCCGAACACGTGTCCGATGGTGATGTTCACCGCGGTGAGGGCCGACGCGCGGGCATCGTCGATCACGCGCCGGTCGATCACGGCGTCGGTGGAGGTCCAGCCGGAACGTTCCGTCTTCTCCGGCCGTTCGACATTCGGGTTGGAAAGCCCGCCGAGCGCATTCACGACGACCGCGCCGGGCGGCACGCCCTTCTGCACGGCAAACGCCGGTCCGGCGACGAGCAGCGCGGCGCCCGCACCGCCGACCGCGAGCACCTCGCGCCGGTTGAAAGTCGGTGTCATGCACCCTCCCGCCTCTGCTCTCCCCCGCGATAGAGCACGCTCCTTCCGGCACGTAAAGGGCTGAGACGGAGGGGAATCAGGCGGAAGGCGGAAGGCCGTCCTCAAGCAGGGCGACGGCGGCCTCGATGCACTTCAGGCGGGTCGCACCGCGGCCGATGTCGCCGAAATGCTCTTCCCGGCACACGGTCGGTTGTCCCCGCCCGGCGCGCGCGAGGTAGACGAGGCCGGGTTCGTCGTCCGCACCCGCCCGTCCGGCGAAACCCGTGATCGCCAACGCGAGATCAATCTCGGCGCGGGCGAACAGGTTTTCCGCCATGATGACCGCGATGACACGCGACACTGCACCGTGCTCCGCGATCAGCCGGGGATCGACGCCGAGCAGCCGCTGCTTCGCCGCGTCCGTGTAGACGACGAGACCCGACTCGAAGACATGGCCGTAGCCCGGCACGTCCGTGAACAGCGACGCCAGCAGTCCGCCCGTGCAGCTTTCCGCGGTGCCGACCTTCAGACCCGACTCATGCAAGCGCCGGAGCACGGCATGGACGGCGCGCTCCAGCGGCTCCGGCAGGGCCGGAGACAGGGTTTCCGCCATCGCCCGCTCTAGTAGGCGGGCGGGTCGCTGGCGGGGAAGGACTCGTCGACCGCCTGATCGACCTTGTCCCACTCGCGCTTCGGCTTATCGCGCATCGACTCGTGCCCGGCCGAGCGCGTCTGGTCGAAATTCTCGGGATCGGCCTCGCCGAGCGCGAAGGCCGGAGCGCCGGGCGCCGTCTTGCGGGCGCGGAAAAACTGCCATCCGGCGAATGCCGCCGCCGCGGCCCCAAGCCCGGCAGCCAGCCCGATCCACCCGGTCTTGCTTCGCGTACCGTCACCCATTGCGGTTCCGTACATGGCCCATGATCCTCCGTTCGGGATATGCGCTGTGAGAACGCGCGCCCGCGAAAGGCGTTCCCGATCGTCTCAGGCACCGAGCGCCGAAGGCGTCAGCAGGCCGCGCTCCGTGATGAAGCCGGTGACGAGGCGTGCCGGGGTCACGTCGAAGGCCGGGTTATAGGCGGGCGAGGCCGTCACGCGCACGGTCGCGTGCCCATCCGCGCCGGGGCCGGTGAGCAGCGCAAGCTCGTCGGGATGGCGCTCCTCGATCGGCACGTCGGCACCGGTGGGCGTCGCGGGATCGAACGTCGTGTAGGGCAGCGCCACGTAGAAGGGTACATTGTTGTCGTGCGCGGCGAGCGCCTTCAGGTACGTGCCGATCTTGTTGCAGACGTCGCCGTTCGCGGTCACGCGGTCGGTGCCGACGACGACGAGATCGACCTCGCCGCGCTGCATCAGGAGCCCGCCCGTGTTGTCCGCGATCACCGTGTGCGGCACGCCGTGCCCGGCAAGCTCGAACGCCGTGAGCAGCGCACCCTGGTTGCGCGGCCGCGTCTCGTCCACCCAGACGTGCACGGGCAGCCCTTCGTCCTGCGCCAGGTAGATCGGCGCGGTCGCGGTGCCGTAGTCCACGGTCGCCAGCCAGCCGGGGTTGCAGTGGGTGAGGACGTTGAGCGGACGGGAGGGATTTCGCGCGTGGAGATCGCGCAGCAACTCGAGCCCGTGCGCGCCGATCGCACGGTTGAGCGCCACGTCCTCGTCGCAGATCGCGTCGGCGCGCGCGAACGCCGCCTCGCCGCGCAAAGCCGGCGGCAGCGGGCGCACGGCTTTCACCACTTCGTCGAGCGCCCAACGCAGGTTCACAGCCGTCGGCCGCGCCTCGGCAAGCAGGGCATAAGCGGCATCCATCGCGGCGTCCGAACCATCTTCCGCAAGCGCCATCGCGAAACCGTAGGCGGCGGTCGCGCCGATCAGCGGGGCGCCGCGCGTCCACATCTCGCGGATGGCGCGCGCGCCATCCGCCGCCGTGCGAAGCTCG
>JACFNY010000141.1:1560-5810 GCA_019454625.1 Sphingomonadaceae bacterium | reverse complement strand
GCGAGATCCGCGACAGCTTCGGCTGGATGCGGTCCAGCACCATGCGCGGCATGTTTTGCAGGATCGAGGCGGCGATGCCCGCGCCGATCAGCAGCGCCATCAGCCCGGCCAGCGGCTTGACGATCTCGAGGAAGACCTGCCGGTAGAGCAGGGTCGCGTCGTGCTCGGTCGCCAGCGTCCACGCCTCGGGCCGCTCAAGGAACATCGACAAAAAGCCGGCGAGCTCGACCGCGCGCGGCTCGGCGAGAAAGACCATGAAGACGAGAATGGCCAGGAATGATCCGACGACGGAGATTTCCTTGGCGAAGGGAACCTGTCCCTTGTCGAGCGAGTCACGGATCTTCTTTTCCGTGGCCTCTTCTGTCTTGCTGTCCTTGTCCGACTGCTCCGCCATCGGGCGCTCCGGTCAGGGTGGCTCAGGCCGCGTCCTGCATCGCGGGCAATTCGAGCGCCCCGGTCGCCGCCAGCCCGATGGCCGTTGCGGCGATGCGCTTGCGCGCCTTGGCGATCTCGGCCGGCGTCGCCGCGTCGGAAGGCACGGTCAGCTCGGACTCGATCATGCGCCGCGAGCGCGCGCCGATCGCCGACAGGACCGCCTCGGCGAGGTCTCCCTCCACCCCGCGCAACGCCAGAGTGACCAGCTCCGTCGACAGCCCGTCGAACAGGGTGACGCGCGATTTCTGGTCGAGCAGCACGACGTCGTCGAAGCTGAACAGCCGCGCCTTGACCTGCTCGATGCCTTCCGCCCCGCTCGCCTCGAGATCCGAGACCAGCTCGTCCAGCACATCCTTGTCGAGCTCGTTCAACAGATTGGCGACACGCGTCTGGCTGGCGGAGACGTCCTTGCCCGTAGCATCCGCTGCAAGCCGCCTGCGCAACTGGTTCTCGACCAGTTGCTTCGCGGCGGGCTGCACCGTGGTCATCGACAGCATGCGCTTCAGGACTTCGTTGCGCAGCGGCTTTTCGAAGGTCAGCAGCGCGTTGGCGGCCGGCTGGGATTCGAGGTTCGAAAACACCATCGCGATGGTCTGCGGGTGCTCGTCGCACAACAGCGTGCCGAGCCGCGCCGGCTCCAGCTCGGCCAGTTCGGGCCAGATCGGCGGCGCCTCGTCGCTCATCAGCGACGGCTTGCTCCAGCCCATCAGCAGGCTGATTTCTTCCGGCGACAGCGATTCGTTGAGGATCGTGTCCATCTGGTCGCCGGAATCGAGCAGCCCGGCGCCTTCGGTGAACTCGTCCTCGAACTCGGCGACGATGTTCTCCAGCTCGCTCTGGGGAATGGTCCGCAGCATGCGCGCGGCCTCGATGAGCGCCTTCAGTTCCTCATGCTTGAAGAATCGCAGCAGACGGCCAGCCGACGGCTTGCCCATGGCAACCAGAACGGCGGCCGCCTTCTGAGCCTTCGTGAGCTTGCCTTCCAGGCTCATTAGGTCCCTGTCCCCGATTCGCTGCGTAACAGGATATACAGCCTAGCCCGGCTTGGAAGCATCGATGATCTGCGTCAGCTTGATCCCGAAGCGCGAGGGATCGTTTTCCAGCACCGTGATCTCGCCGCAGGCGATCTTGCGGCCGTTGACCACCACGTCCACGGGTTCGCCAATGCGGCGATTGAGCGCCACGGTCGAGCCTTTCTGCAAGGTCATCAGCTCCGAAACCGCCATTTCGGCGCTGCCGAGGACGATCTGGACATCCACAGGAATGTTCATGATGATGTCGGGATTGGCCGTTCTGGCCTCGGTCGCGGCGGCCTGCGAGGCCGCCGGCGCGACGAAAGCGGGCGCCTCGCCGGTCTTGTCCTCGTGCAGGACGCCGCGCAGCTCCTCGATCGCCCGGTTGAGCTCCGCCTCCTGCGGATCGTCGCCCAGCCCGCCATCGAGCCCGCCGCCCAATCCTCCGGCCAGCCCCCCGCCGAGATTGTCGAGGTCCAGCGGGTTCGAAAAATCGCCGAAGTCGCCGGCTGCGCCGGCATCGGCGAGGCCGAGGCTGTCGAGATCGGGAAGAGTCGTGTTCATGCCTGTCTCCTTGCGGGTCCGCGCGGTCGCGTCTCAGCGCGGCATCAGCCCGTCGATGAATTCCTTGCCCTGATCGAAAGGCTCGATGATGCGGACGGTGAAGTTCTGGCCCAGCTTGCCGAACTCGCAGGTGAAGAGCGGCTTCTTGCTCGCCGAGAGCTTGGTCTCGCTCTGCGAGGTTTCCGGCATTTCCAGCACCTGGCCGATGGCGAGCCGCGACAGGTCGCCAAGCGTCATCGGCGCCAGCGGCACCGTCGCCTCCAGCTTGACCGCCGAGCGCATGATCTCCTCGCTGAAGCGCGCGTGCCAGACCGCCTCCTGATCGGGGCCGTCGTCGGCCTCGGCCGAGCCGTCGCCCCGATGGAGCAGGAGCACGCGCTGCGGCATGACGACGATGAAGCGGCCCTCGCCCGACGGTACGACGAGCTTGAACGACAGCCGCACCGCCGGCCCGTCGCGGATGACCAGCTTCTTCAGGTCGCGGCCGGAAATGGCCGCCTGCATCGGGAACTTGATCGACAGCGCGCGCACGCCCGAGCCGTTCAGCGCCTTGGCCGTGGCCTCGAAGACGACGGAGGCGAGCTCGAGCTCGATCGTGGTCAGCGGTCGCAGGATCGGCGCCACGGCCATGTCGGGGTCGCCGCCGAACAGCGCGCTGATCAGCAGCGCGATCGCCTGCGAATCCGCCAGCAGCATCAGCGCGTCGGGCGATGTCGCCGAGGACGCGACCACCAGCGCATCGTTCTCCACGTCCGGCCGCTTGGCGTCGGCCATGCGCGCCAGCGCCACGCTCTCCAGCTCGATCTCGATCGGATAGGAGACCTGCTCGTTCAGGCTGTCGCGGATGGCCGGCAGCGCCCTCAAGCCGAGCGAGCGGGCGGTGCTGACGATGTGCTCCGGCTCGCCGGTATCGCCGACCAACCGCTCGACGATGGGATTGCGGCCGGGAGCCGCTTCGCCGGCAGGCTCACGTTGCTGGGCGAGCGCGGCCATCACGCCACCTTGCCGTGGAGCGTGCTCTGCTCGACCGCGTCGATCGACGGGCGGTCATAGGCGGAGATGGTCTTGCGGCCGAACTCCAGCGCCACCTGCGGCAGCGAGCCGTTCATGTAGGCGAGCAGCGTCTGCTTGACGATGACATAGAGCCGGTTCTTCTTGTCGCGGACGATCTTGACCTTCTGGGCGATCGGCGCGACCACCGCATAGTTCAGGAAGATGCCGAGAAAGGTGCCGACGAGCGCCGCGCCGACGAGGCCGCCGAGGATTTCCGGCGACTGGTCGATGGCGCCCATCGCCTTGATGACGCCCAGCACCGCCGCGCAGATGCCGAGCGCGGGAAAGGCGTCGGCCAGCACGACGAGCGCGTTGTAGGATTTCAGCTTGTCGTGCTTGATGGTGTGGATTTCCTCGTCCATCAGCGCCTCGATCTCGAACGGCCGGGCATTGCCGATGATGATGATGCGGCAATAGTCGCAGATGAAATTGGTCAGGTCGCGGTTCTTGAGCACGCTCGGAAACGCCTGGAACACGGACGATTCGTCGGGGTTGTCGATATGGGCCTCGACCTCGTTGCGCGACTTGGTGCGCAATTCGCGCATCAGGCTGTGCAGGACGCCCAGCGTCTCCAGATAGTCCTGCTCGGTCGGCACCTGGTTGCGGAACGCCTCCATCATCGCCTTGCCGGCATCCTTCACCGTCGACATCGGGTTGGCGATCAGGAACGCGCCGACGCCGGCGCCGCCGATGATCACCAGCTCCCAGGGCTGCATCAGGACATCGAGATGCCCGCCCATGGCCATGTAGCCGCCCAGCACGCAGCCGATGATGACGACGAATCCGATCAAAATGCCCACTGGAACCACCTTCCCTGCGCCTTTGTTTTCTTGCGTAGCGCGCAGGGCTTGCGCGAGGCTTGAACGGACGCGGGAAACGGCCGTTCAGTTTCACGCAAGTATTTGGCCCTATCCTGGCACGATCCGTCCCTGCGCTATGGAGGCGCGCGTGCTCAGTACCAACATGAGTTACCGGCTCATCACCCGCGACATCGACACGTCGCTGGCGAAGGTCGCAAACCAGGCCGCCGTGAAGCGCGAGAGCGACTATTTCCGCGCCAATATCGGCAAGGTCAAATCGCCCGAGGAGTTCGTCAAGAACACGCGGCTGTTCAACTACGCCATGAAGGCGTTCGGCCTCGGCGACATGGCCTATGCCAAGGGATTCATGCTGAAGGCGCTGAAG
>JACFNY010000141.1:0-1540 GCA_019454625.1 Sphingomonadaceae bacterium | reverse complement strand
ACAAGCTGACGGACAAGCGCTACGCCGAATTCGTCAAGGTCTTCAACTTCGCCGCCGGCGGCGAGAGCGTCACCAGCTACAACATCGCGCGCGACAGCACGGTCAAGAGCTTCACCGACCGCGTCACCGCCTTCGGGTTGATGGAGGAAAGCCCCGAAGCCAAGGCCGCGACCGCCTATTTCAGGGACAATATCGGCACGGTCAAATCCATCGACGACCTGCTCGGCGATCCGTACCTGATCACCTATGCCATGCAGGCCTACAGCATCGAGGGGCTGGGGCTCGACCGCGCCGCCTTGACGAAGCTGCTCGAAGGCGGCGTGTCCGATCCCGCCAGCCCCGCCAACAAGCACCCCGACGAGAACGTCGCCAAGTTCGTCGCCGCATTCGACTTCGCCGCGCTGGGCGAAAAGACGACCACCTACGTCAAGGCGGTCGACGACACCGTCTCCGGCTATCTGCGGCAGACGCTGGAGGAGGACGCCGGCAACCAGAACGAGGGCGTGCGCCTCGCGCTCTATTTCCAGCGCAAGGCGTCGACGATCAAATCCTTCTACTCGGTCCTGTCCGATCCCGCGCTCGCCAAGGTGGTGCGCACCGCGCTCGGCTTCCCCGAGGCGATGGCGCAGGCCGACGTCGACCGCCAGGTGGCCGCGATGGAAAAGCGTATGGACGTCGAGGACTTCCAGGACCCCGCGAAGCTCGCCAAGTTCCTCACGCGCTTTTCCACCATGTGGGACGTGAGCGACGCCGGCACGTCGTCGACCTCGCCGGCGCTGAGCATCCTCTCCGCGTGGACAGGCTTCGGCGTCTCGCCCAACACGCTGATGGCAATCTCAATGCTGAAGAACAGGTAGGCTCCCGTGCAATCCGGTATCTACGTCGCGCTTTCCTCGCAGATGGCGCTCGACAAGCGCCTGACCACCATCGCCGACAACGTCGCCAACACCAACACGGTCGGCTTCCGCGGCACCGGCGTCAAGTTCGAGGACGTCGTCAGCGGCCTCGGCGACAAGTCTGTCTCGTTCGCCTCGGCCGGCAACACCTACCTGTCGTCGAAATCCGGCTCGATGCGGGAGACCGGAAATCCCTTCGACTTCGCCATCCGGGGCGATGCGTGGTTCGGCATCGAAACGCCGCAAGGCATGGTGATGACCCGCGACGGCCGCTTCACCATGCTGGAAACCGGCGAGCTGGTCACGCTCGAGGGCTATCCGGTGCTCGACGCCGGCGGCGCGCCGATCCAGCTCGACGCGCAGGGCGGCCCGCCCGAATCCGGCGTCGACGGCACCCTGCGCCAGAATGGCCGGCTGATGGCCGCCGTCGGCCTGTTCGAGTTCCAGCCCGGCCTCGACTTCACCCGCTTCGGCAATTCCGGCGTCGTGCCCTTCGGCCCGCCCGAGCCGGTGGTGGACCGCATCGACGCCGGGGTGACGCAAGGGTTCGTCGAGGACTCCAACGTCAACCCCGTCCTCGAGATCACCCGGCTGATCCAGGTGCAGCGCGCCTTCGAACACGTCTCGGCGCTGATCCGCGACAG
>JACFNY010000140.1 GCA_019454625.1 Sphingomonadaceae bacterium | reverse complement strand
GGCTTCAACAACCCGTTCGCCAAGGACTATGCGATCGTCAACGTCGGCACGATCCAGCGCGCGATCGACGAGAAGAAGCTCGATGCGAAGGCCGCCATCGGCGCGGCCGAGCTGCTCGCGGCGAACCTCGTGCGCAAGTCGAAGCACGGCGTCAGCCTGCTCGGCAAGGGCGAGCTGAAGGCGAAGCTCGACATCACCGTCGCCCGCGCCTCGAAGGGCGCGCTCGCCGCCATCGAGAAGGCCGGCGGCAAGGTGACGACGACGGCCCCGGCCGAGACGACCGAGGCCTGACGCGGATTTTTCGGGCGCGGGGCATGGCGCAACGCCGCCGCGCGCCCTATCTAGTCCCGGTCGCCGGCCATATCGGGGGCAGGGCAGAGCTTTTTCCGGGGTAAGGTGATGGCGTCAGCAGCCGAACAACTCGCAGCCAATCTCAATTGGGGCTCGTTCTCCAAGGCCACGGATCTCAAGAAGCGGCTTTGGTTCACGCTCGGCGCGCTCGTCGTCTTCCGCCTCTGCTCGTTCGTGCCGCTGCCCGGCATCGACCCGATCCAGCTCCAGCTCCTGTTCGACCAGACGCGCGGCGGCGTGCTCGATTTCGTCAACATGTTCTCGGGCGGCGCGCTCGAGCGCATGTCGATCGTCGCGCTCAACATCATGCCGTACATCACGGCCTCGATCATCGTGCAGCTCATGACCTCGCTGTCGCCGACGATGGCGCAGCTCAAGAAAGAGGGCGAGAGCGGCCGCAAGAAGATCAACCAGTACACGCGCTACGGCACCGTGGCGCTCACCCTGTTCCAGGGTTACGGCATCGCGGTCGGCCTCGAAGGCTGGGGCGCGGGGCAGGGTGCGTCCGCCGTGCTCGATCCGGGCTGGTTCTTCCGCATCACTACGATGATCACGCTGCTCGGCGGTACCATGTTCCTGATGTGGCTGGGTGAGCAGATCACCGCGCGCGGCATCGGCAACGGCATTTCGCTCATCATCATGGCGGGCATCGTCGCGACGCTGCCGAGCGCGCTCGCGGGCCTGTTCGAGCAGGGCCGCACCGGCGCCATGTCGGGCATCGTCATCCTCGCGATCATCGCGGCGGTGATCGTCGTCATCGCGTTCATCTGCTTCATGGAGCGCGCGCAGCGGCGCATCCTCGTGCAATATCCCAAGCGTCAGGTGGGCAACCGCATGACGCAGGGCGACAGCTCGCACCTGCCGCTGAAGCTCAACACCTCGGGCGTCATCCCGCCGATCTTCGCCTCGTCGCTGCTCTTGATGCCGCTCACCGTGGCGCAGTTCGCCGGGCAGGGTTCGCAAAGCGACTGGATGATCGCCGTCACCACGGCGCTCCAGCACGGCTCGCCGCTCTACATGGGGCTGTATGCCGCGGGCATCATCTTCTTCTGCTTCTTCTACACGGCGGTCGTCTTCAACCCCGAGGAGACGGCGGACAACCTGAAGCGTCAGGGCGGCTTCATCCCCGGCATCCGGCCCGGCGAGAAGACCTCGCAATATCTCGATTACGTGCTCACCCGGATCACGGTCGTCGGCGCGAGCTACCTCACGCTCATCTGCCTCATCCCCGAATATCTGATTTCGGCGTTCGCGCTGCCGTTCTACTTCGGCGGTACTTCCCTTCTGATCGTCGTCAACGTAACGATGGATACGGTCGCGCAGATTCAGTCGCACCTGCTCGCGCACCAGTACGAGGGTCTCATCAAGAAGGCGAAGCTGAGGGGGAATCGGCGTTGAACATCATACTGCTCGGCCCGCCGGGGGCGGGTAAGGGCACGCAGGCCGCAAAGCTCGTCGAAGAGCGCGGCATGGTGCAGCTGTCGACCGGCGACATGCTTCGCGCGGCGGTGAAGGCGGGAACGCCGGTCGGGCTCAAGGCCAAGGCCGTGATGGACGCGGGCCAGCTCGTCTCCGACGAGATCGTCTCCGACCTCATCGGCGACAAGCTCGACGAGATGGGGCCGGACAAGGGCGCGATCTTCGACGGCTATCCGCGCACGGCGGCGCAGGCGGAATCGCTCGACGCGATCCTCGGCGCGCGCGGCCGCAGCCTCGATCACGTCATCGAGCTCGATGTCGACGAGGACGCGCTCGTCGAGCGCATCACCGGCCGCTTCACCTGCGCGACGTGCGGCGAGGGCTATCACGATAAGTTCAAGCAGCCCAAGGTCGAAGGCGTCTGCGACGTCTGCGGCGGCCACGAGTTCAAGCGCCGTCCCGACGACAACGCAGAGACGGTCCGCACGCGCATGGCCGAGTACCGCGCCAAGACCGCGCCGATCCTGCCGATCTACGAAGCGCGCGGCCTCGTGAAGCGCGTCGACGGCATGGCGGACATGGGCGACGTCTCGGCAAGCATCGCAGCGATTCTGGACGCCTGACGCGATCCGCTGCACACTCCGCTCGTCAGGAGGGGAGGAACCCATGCGCTTCATTCTGCCTGCGCTCGTGCTGGCCGCTGTGGCTGCCGCTGCGCCCGTCGCTGCGGATGTGAAGGTCGGCGAAACCGGCTTCGTCGTCGAGAACAGGGCCGTCGCCGCCGCCGCACCGGATGCGGTGTGGGCCGCGCTCGTCGCGCCCGCGCGCTACTGGAACCCGGACCACAGCTATTCCGGCAAGGCGGAGAATCTCACGCTCGATGCGAAGGCGGGCGGATGCTTCTGCGAAACGCTGGCGGACGGCGGTTCGGTCGAGCACATGCGCGCCGTGATGGTCATGCCCGGCAAGGCGCTGCGCCTCGCGGGCGGGCTCGGCCCGCTCCAGTCGGAAGGGCTCGCCGCGACGCTGACATGGACCCTGAAACCCGTCGAGGGTGGCACCGAGATCGTGCAGACCTACGTCGTCGGCGGGCACGCGCGCTTCGACATGGCGGCGACCGCGCCCGCTGTCGGTGCCGTCCTCGATGAACAGCTCGCGCGCCTCGCCGCGCTGTTTCCGAAGCCGGACTGAGGCGGGCATGGCGATCATCGGGCGGCTCAAGCTCAAGGCGCAGATCTTCCGCGGCGGCGAGCCCGCGATCGGTCCCGGCAAGGCCGATCTCCTCGAGGCCATCGACCGCGAAGGCTCGATCTCGGCGGCGGGCCGCGCGATGGGCATGAGCTACCGCCGCACGTGGCTGCTCGTCGACAGCCTCAACCGCTGCTGGAAGGCGCGCGTCGTGGAGACCACCGCGGGCGGCGGGCGCGACAAGGGCGCGCGGCTCACGCCGTTCGGCCGCACCGTGCTCGAAACCTACCGCGCCTTCGAAGCGAAGCTCGCCGCGGTCACGAACGATGCGTCGTACAAGACGCTGATCAGCCTCATCCGCGACGAATCGCAGCCGGACGAGTCCTGAACCGGCCTACAGCCGCTTGCCGCAGGCGCGGTCCGGCAGCGAAAGCCGGGGGTCCGACACGAAACCCCGGTCGGTCAGCGCGTTCAGGAAGGCGACGAGGTCGTCCATGTCCTGCGCCGGTATCGGCGTGTTGTGCGCGGTGATCGCGTCGGCAAGGCGCGCGGCGCGGCCGTCGTGCAGGTAGGGCGCGGTCAGCGCGACGTTGCGCAGCCCCGGCGTGCGGAAGCGGCCGTCGTCCTCGGCGCGGCCCGTCGTCTCGCCGAGCCCGCGGTCGGCGCCGACGGGCAGCACGGCATGGAAGCGCCCGTCGGTGAAGTTCGGCCCGGCGTGGCAGGATGCGCAACCTGCCGCACCGTGGAACAGCCGCGCGCCGCGCACTGCGGCGTCGGGCAGCGCGGCCTTCCCCTGCCGGTGTCGATCCCACGACGTGTTGAAGGCGATGAGGGTGCGCTGGAACGCGCCGAGCGCCTTCACCGCCGCGTCGACCGTGATCGCGCCCCGCGTTTCGGGGAACGCCGCGCGGAACATGCGCACGTAGCAGGCGTCGCGCGCCAGCCGCTGCACCAGCTCGGCCTCCGCGCCCTTCATGCCCATCTCGACCGGCCGCTCACCGAACAGCGGCACCACGGCGTGCGCTTCCAGCGTGGTGAGCGCTGGGTCGGCGAAGGTGAGCGAGGGCAGCCAGCCGACGTTCGCGAGCCCCGGCGCGTTGCGGCGTCCGGGGTCGCCGTTCACGCCGGGGCGTGTCGGGATGCTGTCCGCGAAGCCGTGCTTCTGCGCGTGGCACGAGGCGCAGGCCATGGTGCCGTCGATGGAGAGGTCGGCCTCGTAGAACAGCCGCCGCCCGAGCGCGACCTTGGCGGCGGACATCGGGTTGTCGGCGGGCACCGGCGGGGGCATGACGCCGTCCGGCAGCGACCAGCGCCACGCGGGCGCCGCGCCCGCCGCGACCGCTGCGAGGCCGAGCAGCAGGAGAACGCGGACCAGCGCGCTCAAGGCAAGCGCGCCACCATCACCCCCACCGTGCTCTCGCCGTTCGCCGCGATCTGCAGCGTGTAGCGTCCGGCCTTCAGCGGGAAATCGACCATCTTGCGGATTCCCGAGCACGCCGGTCCATGCCCGTGATCGGACGAGGTGACGGCGGTCCTGCCCTTCAGCACGTCGATCCACGCGGCCGAGCCGAGCGCGACGCGGTAGATGCCGTCGGTGTCGGCGTTGAAGCTGAACATGCCGCCATAGCTCACCGATCCGCCCGGCTTTTCGGGGCGGGCGAGGTAGCGGATCTCGCGCGTCGGCTTCAGCGCGGCGTCGACGCGCTTGCCCGGTGTCAGCGTGGCCGATTTCAGCGCCTTCGCGTCGGCCGCGGCCGTGGCGGCGTCATGCGTGTCCCATCCCGCCAGTTCCGCCGGCAGCGCCGGCGCCTCCGTGCGGCATTCCGTCGCTTCCTGCGCGTTCGCGGCGGAAGACAGCGCGAGAACGGCCGCGATGATGAGCAGTCGAGACATTTTGATCTTTCCTTCCCGGTGCAGAGCTATATATCGCCGAATACAGTGGTGGGGACTAAATAGCGCCGATCGCGTTCGATAAGAAGGGCAAATATCATGCGTTTTCTAAGTGTTCTGGCTCTCTCCGCGGCCCCCGTCGCCATCGCCTCCGCGCACGCGCAACCGGCTGCCGACGCGCAGGCGGAAGGAAATGCCTTCGCACTCGGTCAGATCATCGTCACCGCGCCCGTGCAGGAGGGCATCGCTATCGCTTCCTCGACGCTGTCGTCGGAGGCGATCTACACGTTCAACCGCACCACGCTCGACGAGGCGGTCAGCCTGATGCCCGGCGTCTCCGCCTCGAACAGCGGCGGTTCGCGCAACGAGCGGCTGATTTTCGTGCGCGGTTTCGACCGTTTCCAGGTGCCGCTCTCGATCGACGGCGTCCGTGTCTACCTCCCCGCCGACAACCGCCTCGATTACGGCCGCTTCCTCACGCCCGACATCGCCGAGGTGCAGGTGGCGAAGGGCTACGCCTCGGTGCTGGACGGCCCCGGCGCGATGGGCGGCGCGGTCAACCTCGTCACCCGCAAGCCCACGAAGGCGCTGGAGGCCGAGGTGCGCGGCACTTTGTCGCTGGACCGCGACGTCGACTACGCGGGCTACAACGTCTTCGCGCTCATCGGCACGCGGCAGGAGAAATGGTACGCGCAGGGCTCGTACACGCGCGATTTCCGGGATCACTGGGACCTGCCCGGCGGCTATGAGCCCGCGGCGGGCTCCGTGGAGGACGGCGGCGAGCGCGAGTTCACGCGCACGGAGGACTGGCGCGTCAACGTGAAGCTCGGCTTCACGCCGAACGCCACCGACGAGTATTCGATCAGCTACACGCGGCAGGAGGGTTCGAAGAACGCGCCGCTCCACGTCACCGACACGGCGACGCAGCGCAACTGGTCGTGGCCGCAATGGGACGTGGAGAGCATCTATTTCCTCTCGACGACAGCACTCGGCGACAACGCCACGCTGAAGACGCGTGCCTACCGCA
>JACFNY010000139.1 GCA_019454625.1 Sphingomonadaceae bacterium | reverse complement strand
ACGGCCAGCGCCTCGATGCAAAGCTGCAATTCCTGAAGGAGATGGCGGCGGCACAAAAGCCGGAGAATGAGGACGATCTGCTCGCCGCCTTCGATACCCCGAAAAAGCGCGCCGCGATCCGCGCGGACACCGACCGGCGCTGGACGATCCGCGCGGCGATCACCGCGGACATGGCGGTGGAGGACCGCACCATCCCGGGGCGCGGCGGCCCGATCCCCGTCCGCATCTATCGCCCGGAAACCGGTGAGGACGGCCCGCTGCCGGTGCTCGTCTACTACCACGGCGGCGGCTTCGTGTTCGCCAGCGTGCGCGCCGTGGACCGGCAGGTGCGGCTGATCGCCAACGCGGCCCGCGTCATCGTCGTGTCCGTCGACTATCGCCTCGCCCCCGAACACCCGTTCCCGGCGCCGCAGGACGATGCCGAGGACGCCTTCCTCTGGGCGCACGCCCATGCCGCGTCGCTCGGCGGCGATCCGGCGCGGATCGGCGTCGGCGGCGACAGCGCGGGCGGCCACCTCGCGCTCGTCACCTCGCTGCGCCAGCGCGCCGCCGGGCGCCCGGGACCGCTCTACCAGCTGCTCTACTATCCGGCCGTCACGCTGGATCAGGGCGACCGCTCCTACGCGCTGTTCGGCGAGGGCTACGGGCTCGATCTCGCCTTCATCAACGTCGTGACCCGCCTCGCCTTTCCCGATCCGGCGAGCCGGGAGGCCCCGGCGACATGGGCGCTTCGCGAATCCTCGCTCGCCGGTATGCCCGCGACGATCGTGGCGACGGCGGGATACGACCCGCTGCGCGATCAGGGCCGCCGCCTCGCCGAGCGGCTGGAGACGGACAGCGTCAGCGTCGTCTATCTGAACTACCCGTCGCTCACGCACAGCTTCCTCAACTGGTCCGGGCTGATCCCCGACGCGAACCGCGCCGCGCATGAAACCGCCGCGCTCTTCGGGCAGGCGATCCGCAGCCGCGCCGTCGCCGCGGCGGACACGGACCGGCGCGGCGGGGAGTGAACGGCGGGGCTTGCATTTGGCCCCGGATTCCCCCTACCGAAGGTTGACGCAGGCGCTATAGTCGCGCGCTCACAATCGGGGGTTTGAAGGGAAACGCATGAAGGCGACGGTCGAGCGGGCGACGCTGCTCAAATGCCTTGGTCACGTCCAGTCGGTGGTGGAGCGTCGCAACACGATCCCGATCCTGTCGAACGTCCTCATCGAGGTCGAGAACGGCGGCCTCAAGCTGATGGCGACCGATCTCGACCTGCAGGTGGTCGATTCGATCGCCGCGCAGGTGGAGACGCCGGGCGCCACCACGGTCTCGGCGCACACGCTGTTCGACATCGTGCGCAAGCTGCCCGAGGGCAGCCAGGTCGAGATCGCGGTTTCGGGCGACAAGATGTCGATCGCGGCGGGCCGCGCGCGCTTCAACCTCGCGACGCTGCCGCGCGACGACTTCCCGATGATCGCCGAAAGCGACCTGCCGACGAAGTTCCAGCTTCCCGCCGAGACGCTGAAGCAGATCATCGACAAGACGCGCTTCGCCATCTCCACCGAAGAGACGCGCTATTACCTGAACGGCATCTTCATGCACGTCGTCGACGGCAAGCTGTTCGCGGTCGCGACCGACGGCCACCGGCTGGCACGCGTCGCGCTCGACGCGCCGGCGGGCGCGGACGGGATGCCCGACATCATCGTGCCCCGCAAATGCGTCGCCGAGGTGCGGAAGCTGCTCGACGAGGTGACGGGCGAGATCGAGATCTCGCTGTCCTCCACCAAGATCCGCTTCCGCGCCGGCACCGCCGTGCTCACCTCGAAGCTGATCGACGGCACCTTCCCCGACTATTCGCGAGTGATCCCGACCAAGAACGACCGGCTGCTGAAGGTGGACACGAAATCGCTCGCCGAGGGCGTCGACCGCGTGGCGGCGATCGCCACCGAGAAGACGCGCGCGGTGAAGATGAGCATCGACCGCGACCGCATCGTGCTCTCCGTGACGAGCCCGGAAACCGGCACCGCAGCCGAGGAGGTGCCCGCCGACTACGCGTCGGACAGCCTCGATGTCGGCTTCAACGCCCGCTACCTGCTCGACATCCTCGGCGAGATCGAGACCGACGAGATCGAGATCCACCTCGCCGACGCGGCGGCGCCGACGCTGATCCGCGAGGGCCAGTCGTCCCCGGCGCTCTACGTGCTGATGCCGATGCGCGTCTGACGCGCGCGGCTGGTCCACGGTCGGTACGGGCCTCTCCGGCAACATGAACGACGGCGCGGCCACCACGCACCCGCCGGTTTCCCGGCGGCGCAGGATCGTGCGCTTCGCGCTGCGCTGGCTCGTCCTCGTGCCGGCGGTGCTGCTCGCGGTTGCAGTCGGCACGCTGCTCGGCATTCGAAGCTGGCTTCAGGACGTGAATGCCGCGAACGGCCGCATCGTCTCCCCGCAGGGCATCGACGAGGCGGGCTACGTGATGCTCGGCGGCGCGCGCCAGTGGGTGACGATCCGCGGGCAGGACCGGCGCAATCCGGTCATCCTCTACCTGCACGGCGGCCCCGGCGGCACGACCAGCGATATTTCCTACGCGTTCCAGCGGCCGTGGGAGGACGGCTTCACCGTCGTGCAATGGGATCAGCGCGGCTTCGGCCGCTCCGCCGTCGATGGCGAGAAGCTGAGCAGCACGATCACCGGGGCGCAACTCGTGGACGATGCCATCGCCCTTATCGAACACATGGAAGCGCGCCTTGGCCAGTCCAAGGTCATCCTCGTCGGTCAGAGCTGGGGCTCGGTGCTCGGCGCCGAGGTCGCGAAGCGACGGCCCGATCTGCTGCACGCGTATCTCGGTTTCGGCCAGCTCACCGGCTGGAAGCGGAATTTCGAGGAAACCCGCACCGAACTCTCCGAAATCGCGAAGGCACGCGGCGACACGGCACTGGCGAAGGCCATGCGCGACGCCGGGCCCGCCCCGGATCCGCACGATCCCGAGGCGTTCTTCGCATGGGTGAACACCGTGCAGACGCCCGTGCTGGCGGAGGGCGGATCATGGCACAATGTCCGCACCACCGGCGATCTCACCGCGCGAACGCTGGCGCTGATCTTCGGCTCACCCACGCTTTCGCTCGGCGACATCTGGCGCGCACTCGGCTCTGCGCCGGACCCGGATTTCGCCCTGCATCCGCTCGCGGCATCCGTGGCGGACTGGGATTTCCGCAAGACACTGGGCCGCGATTTTGACGTGCCGATGATCTTCGTTTCCGGCCGCTACGACCTTCAGACCCCGCGCGCGGCCGCCGAGCGGCTGGCGGCGGAGATTTGCGCGTCGCACACCGAAATGATCATCGTGGAAAACAGCGCCCACTTCCTCGTCACCGAACAGCCCGGGAGCATTCTGGACGTGCTGCTGAAGGCGCGGCGGTTCGCGACGGGCGAGGCGACATTCGCCCCGCCGCCCTGCAAGAGTGCAGCCGGCTGACGCCTACTGCGCTGCCGCGCCCGCCTTCATCTCCTTCACCATCTCCGCACGGCTGATGGGTGCGGCGGGAAGCTGGAAACGCGCCGGATCGACGGCCCCGTCCTTCACGCTCGCAAGCTCGAACCTCGTCCCCGCCTTCAGCGGCGTGCCGAGCGCGAACGCCTGCCGCATGTCGCCGATCATGCTCGCGGCGACATCGCCGATCAGCGGCGCGGCCATCACCATCGTCGCCTCCATGAACTGCTGCATCGCCTTGCCGGCGGGCGCGAGCGCCGGGTCGCGCGTCGCCACCCATTCCGTCACCGTATCGGGGTTCATCTTGTCGATGCCCCTGATCCGATAGGCCTCGCCCGTGAAGCCCGCGACGGTCGTGCTGCCCGCCGTCTCGATGACGAGCGGCTGCGCGGGTTTGGGATCGGCCTTCGCCGCGGCCTCGAACAGGCCCCGGAACGTCGGGCCGATCACCTCGTCGAGCGCGGCGGCAACGTCGGTAAGGCGCATAACGCGCGGTTTCGCCTGCGCCGTGTCGATCAGGAACAGCGCGCCGTCCTGCACCAGCGCGGTCTGCCCCGGCACCGGCCCGACGATGTGCACAGCGCCGCTGTCGGCGATTTCGAGCGTGAGGTTCTTCCCGTCCTCGCCCTTGTAGACCACGGTCTGGTCGGCGAGCGCAGCGGACGAAAGCAGCATGGCGGCGGCACAGGCAACGGCACGGATCATGGACGTCTCCCTTTCGCACGAGATTAGCACGCGATAGACGGGGCCGCCATGCCGACACAGCCCCGCACCATAGACCGGCTGCGCCTGACGGATTTCCGCAGCTACGCGCACGCGGACATCGCCGCCGGGCCGGGCGCGGTCGTGCTGACCGGCGACAACGGCGCGGGCAAGACCAACCTCCTCGAAGCCATCTCGCTGCTCGCGCCCGGGCGCGGCCTCCGGCGCGCCGGCCTCCCGGAGATGGCGCGCACGGGGAGCGGCGGCGGCTTCGCCATCGCCGCGACGCTCGGCTGCGGCGCGGACGCGCCCGTCGAGATCGGCACCGGCACGCAGGGCGAAGCGCCGGGGCGGCGGCTGGTGCGCGTGAACGGTGCGGGCGCGGCGGCGAACGCGCTTTCCGAATGGCTTTCCGTGCTGTGGCTGACCCCGGCGATGGACCGGCTGTTCATGGACAGCGCGGGCGGACGCCGCCGCTTCCTCGACCGGCTGACGCTGGCGCTGGTGCCGCAGCACGCCGGGCATACGCAGCGCTACGATGCCGCCATGCAGTCGCGCAACAGGCTGCTCGGCGGCGAACGCGCGCCGGACCCGGACTGGCTCGCCTCGCTCGAAAAACAGATGGCGGAGCACGGCGCGGCCGTGGACGCGGCGCGGCGCATGGCGATCGGCGCGCTCGGCGAGGAGATCGCCGCATCGGACACCGGGCCGTTCCCGAAGGGGGCGCTGACGCTGGAAGGCGAAACATGGGACGCCGACGCGCTGGCGGCGGCGCTCGCGGCCTCGCGCCGTGCCGACGCGGCGGCGGGGCGCACCACCGTGGGGCCGCACCGCAGCGACCTTACCGTCACGCATCTCGCCAAGGACCAGCCCGCCGCGCGCGCCTCCACGGGCGAGCAGAAGGCGCTGCTGCTGGGCCTCGTCCTCGCGCACGCCCGCGTCGTCGCCGCGCGCACCGGCCGGCGTCCCGTGCTGCTGCTCGACGAGGTCGCCGCGCACCTCGACGAGACGCGGCGGGCCGCGCTTTTCGCCATGCTGGAAGCGGACGCCATGCAGGTGTGGATGACGGGCACGGACGTGTCACTTTTCCGTGCAATCGGGCCGCAGGCTACCTATATAGACGTGTCAAACGGTCGCCTGAGCAGACTTTAAGGAAATCATGAGCAGCAACGCGCCTTCCGGTGAATACAGCGCCGATTCGATCAAGGTCCTGAAGGGGCTCGACGCCGTCCGCAAGCGGCCCGGCATGTACATCGGCGACACCGAGGACGGTTCGGGCCTGCACCACATGGTGTTCGAGGTTTCCGACAACGCCATCGACGAGGCGCTCGCGGGCTACTGCGACACGGTGACGATCACGCTCAACGCCGACGGCTCCGTGACGGTGACCGACAACGGCCGCGGCATCCCCACCGACATCCACGCCGGCGAGGGCGTTTCCGCTGCCGAGGTCATCATGACCCAGCTCCACGCGGGCGGCAAGTTCGACCAGAACAGCTACAAGGTCTCGGGCGGCCTCCACGGCGTCGGCGTCTCGGTGGTGAACGCCCTCTCCGACTGGCTGGACCTGCGCATCTTCCGCGACGGCAAGGAGCATTACATGCGCTTCAAGCGCGGCGATGCCGTCGCGCCGCTGAAGGTCGTCGGCGAGGCGAACGGCCGCAAGGGCACGCACGTCACCTTCTTCCCGTCCGAAGAGACGTTCAAG
>JACFNY010000138.1:4593-5901 GCA_019454625.1 Sphingomonadaceae bacterium | reverse complement strand
GGTCGCCGAGCGCCGCATGGACGACGAGAACATCCACGTCGGCCCGTCCGATTACGTCGCGTGGCAGAACGACAACAAGGTCTGCTTCCTGCGCATGGAAGGCCAGCTCTTCGGCGGCGTGCCGATGAACCTCGAACTGCGCCTGTCGGTCGAGGACAGCCCGAACTCGGCGGGCGTCGCCATCGACATGATCCGCTGCGCCAAGCTCGCGATGGAGCGCGGCCTCGCCGGGCCGATCGACGCGGCCGCCAGCTATTTCTGCAAGCACCCGCCGCGCCAGACCAGCGACGACCTTGCCTTCGCCGCGCTGGAGGCGTTCATCGCTGGCGGCGGCAAGCTGCACTAGGACGGGAAACCCATGCAGGCCATCGTGCTTGCCGCCGGTTTCGGCAGCCGGCTCCGCAGCCATGCGCCGTCGAAGCCGCTCGCGCTCGTCGCCGGGCGGCCGCTGTTGCTCCACACGCTGCTGCGCCTCGCCGAGGCGGGCGCCGATGACGTCACGGTGGTGCTGGGGCACCGCGCGGAAGACGTCGCCGCAGCGCTGGCCGGATGGACCCTGCCGCTCACCCTCCGCACCGTGACGGTCGCCGACCCCGCGCTCCCGAACGGTGTCTCGGCATTGGCGGCCGCGCCCTTCATCGAGGCGCGCGCCTTGCTGGTGATGGCGGACCACCTCGTCGATCCCGCGCTCTACCGCGCTGTCGCACAGGCTCCCGCCGATGACGGCGCGCTGCTGCTCGGTGTCGACCGCCGCATCGGGCACGGCTGGATCGACGAGGATGACGTCACCCGCGTCCGCACCGAAGGGGACGCCATCGTCGCCATCGGCAAGGGCCTCGCCCCGTTCAACGGCTACGACACCGGCGTCTTTTCCATCGGCAAGCCGCTGTTCGAGGCGCTCGCCGGGCTTTCCGCGCCCGCCCTGTCGCAAGGCGTCGCCGCGCTCGCCGCCTCGGGGCTTGCGCGCGCCGTCGAAACCGGGGATTGCGCGTGGCTCGACGTGGACGACGCGCGGGCGCTGGAGCTTGCGGAGCGCTGGCTCGGCGCGGAAGGGAAGGGTGCTGCATGAGGTCTCTTGGCCCGCAATCTCTGGGCGCTGCCGTTGCCGCCGTCCTGCTGTCGGCGATGCCCGCCGCCGCCGGGCCGTGGCTCGAAGCCGGCGACCGTCAGGTCCGCGCCGACGTCGAGCTCCTGAAGGCCGCCGGGCTCATCCGCGGGCCGGTCAACGCGTGGCCGCTGCCGTGGGCGCAGGTCGCCGAGGGGCTTGAGCGCGCCGGGGGCCAGCCGCTGCCGCCGCATCTCGGCGCC
>JACFNY010000138.1:0-4583 GCA_019454625.1 Sphingomonadaceae bacterium | reverse complement strand
GGCCAGAAAAGCCGCTACGAGGTCCGCGCCCGCGCCACCAACCGCGCATCGGTGGTGCGCGATTTCGGCGACACCGCCCGCGAAGACGGCGACGTCACCGTCCGCGCCGAGCACGAGGTCGGCAAGCTCTACGTCTCCTACGGCGTCGGCTGGCGCGACGGCCAGCAGGGCCGCGACGTCCATTTCGAGCCGGTGACACTTGCGCTCCCCGTCGGCAACTGGGCGCTCTACGGCGGCTATGTCGACACGTGGTGGGGGCCGGGCCACGACAGTGCGCTGCTGTTTTCCACGAACGCGCGGCCCATTCCGCGCGTCGGCATCAAGCGGCTGGTGCCCGAACCGATCGACTTCCCGGTGCTGCGCTGGTTCGGCCCGTGGCGGCTCGACATCTTCGCGGGTGTCGCGACCGAAAAGCGCGAGGACTACGACAATCCGGCCATCGCCGGGATGCGCCTGTCCTTCGAGCCCGCGCCGGGGCTGGAGATCGGCCTCAACCGCGGGCTCCAGCTCTGCGGCAAGGGCCGGCCCTGCGGCCTCGGCACCATCTTCGACGCCGTCGTCGGCATCGGCGACGCCGACAACACCGGCACCGTGAACGAGCCGGGCAACCAGATCGCCGGGTTCGACATCAGCTACACGCGCATGATCGGCAACGTCGCGGTTCAGGCCTACACCGAGTGGGAAGCCGAGGACGAGGACAACCTCCTCATCGAGCAGTTCTCGCGCATGGCCGGGCTGACGCTTTCCGGCCCGATCGGCGAAAACGGCGCAAGCTGGACGCTGCTCGGCGAATGGTCGGATACGCTGGCGGTGAAGCTCGGCGGCGGGCGCACCTACCCCGGAAGCATGTACAACAATTTCATCTACTTCGACGGCTTCACCTACCGCGACCGCGCTTTCGGCCACAGTCTCGACGGCGACAGCGAGCTCTGGACGGTCGGGCTCGCCGTCACCGACGCGAAGAACCGCCGCTTCTACGGCACTTATCGCCGCGTCGACATCAACAAGACCGGCAATTTCCGGAACAACAACGTCTCGCTGAGCCGCGAGACCTACAACGCCTTCGAGATCGGCACCGAGCTGCCGACCGCGTTCGGCGACATCAGCCTCGAGGCCCGCTACGACACCGACACGCCGAACACGCCTAGCGTCCGCGATGCGAAGACCGCGATCGAGATCGGCTGGCGCACACGGTTTTAGGCAACGGTTTTATGAGCGCCTTCGCCTCACAGCTACATTTCGGCTCGTGTGTTTTATGAGCCGGAATGGGGCACGTGAAGGCCCCCGGTCGCAACAGCGCTCTACTGTGGATATTACGTGAACGACCGAGAAGAATGACCATGCGATGCTACTACGTTCTCGTGCACGGCAAGTTGGAGTGGAAAGTTGCGCTTGCCAATGATGACGCATCCCAACCGCGCGGATTCTACAGCCATCGTTACGTACTTGCCGCCAACGAAGGGAAAGCAGCCCAAATTGCTTGCAAGCGCGTGCGGTTGCACCTCAAAAGTAATCAGGGCTGGCTAAGCGGCGACAAGACAAGCTTGGAACTCGAAGCGATCGAAGTCAGCGCAGCTTCCTTCCTCAAACTGCTCAAACCGGATAATCGCGGTTGCACGTTCTACAGGCAGGAATGACCAAGTTTAGGCATCAACCTTGGTGACTCTTCATTTGTGGGCTCACGACATCGAATCCCGGAAGGTTAATCCAATTTTAGGCGCGCCCTTCTAGGTTCGGTTCCGAGAAAAGACACGGGTTCGCACCAAAGAGGGGTTGCCTTGCCGCTGGATCGGCCAATCGACGTTCAGGCGCTGCTGGGTCTCGCCGCCGGCCGCTCCGGCGCGGCGCGGGCGCAGCTTGCGGACGCGATCGTCGACCTGTTCCTCCCCGCCGCGCAGCGGCTCACGGATCAGCAGCGCGCGCTGATGACGGACGTGCTCGGGCGCCTGCTCGGTACGGTCGAGATGGAGGTGCGCCGGCACCTCGTCGAAGCGCTCGCCCGCTCGCCCGCATCGCAGCCCGATCTCGAAGCCCGGCTCGCGAGCGACAGCATCGAGGTGGCGCGGCCCGTGCTCGAACGCAGCAGCGTGGTCCGCAATCCTGCGCTGATGGACATCGTCATCCAGTGCGCCGAGGAGCACCGCATGGCGATCGCGCTGCGCGAGACCGTCTCGCCGCCGCTGACCGAGGCGCTCGCCGAGCGCGGCCTCAAGGGCAGCGAGGACGACGTGCTCGAAGGCCTGATCCGCACCGAGGACGCCGTGCTGTCGCGCCGCGCGATGGAGCTTCTGGTCGCCGAGAGCAAGCGCAACGGCCAGTTCCAGCAGCCGCTGCTGACGCAGAACGACCTCCCCGCCGATCTCGCGCACGAGATATGCTGGTGGGTGGCGGCCGCCCTCCGCCGCCATGTCCTCAAGGGCTTCGTCATCGACCAGGCCGTGCTCGATCCGATGATCGAGCGCGCTGCGAAGCGCGCGATGGTGGAGCACGACGACACGCAGTCCGTGCAGTCGCGCGCGCTCCAGCTCGCGCGGCGGCTCGGCGAGCTCGGCGAGCTGACGGACGGCTTCCTGCTCCGCACGCTGCGTCAGGGGCGGCTCAGCCTGTTCACGGCGGCATTCGCTGCCCGTGCGAAGATCGCTTTCAACACGGTATGGAGGATCGTCACCGATCCGGCGGGCGAGAGCTTCATCGTGCTCGCGAAGGCGGTTGACGTCAGCCGCGACGCCACGGCGTCACTCGTGCTCGTGCTCGGCGAACTCAATAACGCCGCCCGCGCACGTCCGCCCTCGGCGCTCGCGGAAATCCTCAGGCTCCACGACGATCTCGATGTCGCCGCCGCCCGCCGCGTGCTCCAGTACTGGCAGCTCGACGCCGGGCTTCGGCAGGCGATCGACGATCTGAACGAGGGCGCCGCGTAGCGGCCATGTTCGAGCCGCGCGACATCCGTCCCGGTCATGGTGGCGCGCTCGATGCGCTCGCGGCCGCCGACCCGGCGCTCGCCGGTGCGGTCGTGTTCGAATGCTCGTCCGCGGGCGCGCTCATCGAGGCCAATACCGCCTATGCCGAGCTGGAGCGCGCCGCCGCGCTTGCACCCGGCGAGCTCGTGGCCCGACTCGTCGCCGCGCTGGCCCCGGCAGGGGAATCGGTTTCCGCAAGCTTCACTCTTGAGCTTTTGGGCGATCCGCGTCATTTTCACGTTCGTTTCGTGCCCGTGTCGACACAGGCCCGCAACGAGTTGAAATTCGTGGGAATCATGCGGGAATCGTCCACCACCGTCGAGCAGCGCGAGCGCGATCCCCTTGCCGGCTGGCAGGGCGATGAACTCGTTCGCGTCAATTCGGACTGGTATTGGGAGACGGATAGCCGCGGCTCGCTGACCTCGATCTCGCGCGCGCTGGAGCTTCTCGTCGGGCAGCCCGCGGGCGCCTTGTTCGGCCGTCCGCTCACGGCCATCGGCACGCTGCTGCGCGGCGAGAACGGCGAAGTGCCCTATGAGACGGCGCGGGCGCGCGGCTCCAGCTTCCGCGACCAGCTCATGTCGGTGACGACGCAGGGCGGCGCGACGCGGCTTTATCGGCTGGCGGGGGTCGCGGTGCCCACGAAGGACGGCGGCTGCGGCTATCGCGGCGTCGCCGCCGTGGTGCCGGACAGCGCGCGGCTCATCGAGCGGATGCGCTCGGAGCTCGGCCGCACGGCGAAGGCCAATTTCCTTTCCTCGATGAGCCACGAGCTGCGCACGCCGCTCAACGCCATCATCGGCTTCGCCGAGGCGATGAACCACGAGGTTCACGGCCCGCTGAAGGCGCAGTACGTCGAATATGCGGGCGACATCGCCAACGCCGGGCGCCACCTGCTCGGCCTCATTCAGGACCTGCTCGACATCTCCAGCCTCGATTCGGGCGAGATCGACCTCGAAACCGAGGATTTCGACCTCGCCGCGCTCGTGGAGCAGGCCCGCGCGATGGTCGCCATGAAGGCGTCGGCGCGCAGCATCGACATCAAGGCGGTCGCGCTCGATGCGCCGCTGCGCGCGCGCGGAGACCGCCGCCGCACGCTCCAGATTCTCGTCAACCTGCTCACCAACGCGGTGAAGTTCACGCCGGAAGGCGGCTTCGTCGGCGCGGAGCCGGCCACGGCGCTCCCCGGCCACGTCGCCGTCACGGTATGGGACTCCGGCCCCGGCATCGCGCCCGAAGACCACGCCCGCGTGTTCGAGAAGTTCGAGCAGCTCCCCAAACCGGCCCACGTGGCGAGCGGGGAGGGCACCGGCCTCGGCCTCCACATCTCCCGCCGCCTCGCCGAGCTCATGGACGGCGGCCTCACCCTCGAAAGCCGCAAGGACATGGGCGCCCGCTTCACGCTCACGCTGCCCGCCGCGGACTGATCAAAGTCATGATGTTGAAACGGAAACGGCCGCCCGAGGGCGCCCGTTCGTTTCAATACAGGAACCGCGTTCTCAGCGGTTCGTGATCTCCACGTAGTCGCGCTGCGTCGCGCCGGTGTAGAGCTGGCGGGGGCGGCCGATCTTCTGCGCCGGGTCCTCGATCATCTCGTTCCACTGCGCGATCCAGCCCACGGTG
>JACFNY010000137.1 GCA_019454625.1 Sphingomonadaceae bacterium | reverse complement strand
AGCGCGTCGAACATCAGCGCGCCGTCGATCCAGACCTTCTCGGCCTTGGCGTAGACGGAGAGCGGATCGTCGTTCCACAGCACCACGTCGGCGCGCTTGCCGGGGGCGAGGCTGCCGATTTCCTTGTCGAGCCCGAGCGCTTTCGCGGCGTTGATGCCGATCCACGTCCACGCCGTCTCGGGCTTGATGTCGAGGCCCGCGCGGTTGCCGTCGGCGAGCGCCTTGGCGGTTTCCTGATTGAGCCGCTGGATGCCGAGATCGTCGTCCGAATGCGTGATCGCGCAGCCGCCCGCCGCATGGACGAAAGGCAGGTTCTCGCGGATGCCGTCGTAGGCTTCCATCTTGAAGCCCCACCAGTCCGCCCACATCGCGGCGCAGGTGCCGTTCGCCTTCAGGAGATCGGTGATCTTGTAAGCCTCGACGGCGTGGTGGAAGGCCGTGACCTTGTAGCCGAACTCCTTCGCCATATCGAGCACGAGCGCCATCTCGTCGGCGCGGTAGCAGTGGTTCTGCACGAGGATCTCGCCGTCGAGCACGCCGCGCAGCGTGTCCATCGCGAGGTCGCGCGCGGGCACGTCCTTCAGGCCCGCCGTACCGGCCTTCACCTTGCCCTCGTACTCGTCCCACTTGCGGTCGTATTCCTGCGCCTTCGCCCACGTCGCGCGGTCGACCGCGATATTGCCCATGCGGCTGCCCGGCTTCTGGTTGCGGCTGCCGTAGACGCGCTTCGGGTTCTCGCCGCACGCCATCTTGAGCGTGTAGGGCGCGCCCGGGAACTTCATCTCCTGCACGGTGCGGCCCGGCACGTTGCGCAAGGAGACACCGCGCCCGCCGAACAGGTTCGCCGAGCCGGGGAGGATGTGCAGCGTCGTGATGCCGCCCGCGAGCGCGCGGCTGAAGCCGGGGTCCTGCGGCCAGACGCCGTGCTCGGCCCACACGTCCGCCGTGTTGGCGCCGGTCATCTCGTTGCCGTCCTGATGCGCGTCCACCGAGGGCGTCGGATAGTTGCCGAGGTGACTGTGCACGTCGATGACGCCCGGCGTCACCCACTTGCCGGTGCCGTCGACGACCGTCACGCCTTCCGGCGCGGACACCGTCTGCCCGATGGCGGCGACCTTGCCGTCGACCAGCAGCACCTCGCCGCCGACGATCTTGCCGCCCGCGCCGTCGTAGATGTCGGCGCCGCGGATCAGCGTGGGCGCCGAGGCATAGGGCTTGTAGGTCGACGGGAACGGGTTCCTGTCGATCGTCGGCAGATCGCGCGACGGCTTGGCGGCCGCCGACTTCGGCGGTTCCTGCTGGCCTGCGCAGGCGGAAAGCAGCGCGGCCGATACGAGTGCAAGGCCGAGGCGCTTCACGGGCGCGTCTCCGCCGCCGTATTCACCCCTGCCGCCTGCGGCTCCCCGATCTCGCCTGCGCCCGCGAGCGCGCCGTCGTCCTTCAGCGTGTCGAGGTGCATGAGCCGCTTGATGAGCGGCGAGATGACGAGCACGCCCACACCGACGGCAACCGCCACCCAGCCGACGTTCGAATAGACGCCGAGCACGACCTCCTTCGCCGCGCCCTCGCCGCCGCCGTGATCGGCCCCGGTCGCCGCCGCGATCAGGCCCGCCGCGAAATTGCCCGCGGCCGAGGCGAAGAACCACGTGCCCATGATCAGGCTCGCCATGTGCGCGGGCGCGAGCCGGTTCATCGCGCTGAGCCCCACCGGCGACAGGCAAAGCTCGCCGGTGGTGTGCAGCAGGTAGATGAGGAAGATGAAGATCACCGGCGTTGGATTGCCGGTGCCCGCCGCATAGGCGCCCGCCACGAGAACGAAGAAGCCCGCGCCGAGCTGGATGAGGCCGAGGCCGAACTTCGCGGGCGCCGACGGCTCGATGCCGCGCCGCCCGAGTCCGATCCAGAGCGCCGCGAACAGGGGCGCGAGCAGCACGATGTAGATCGCGTTCAGCGACTGGAAAATCGCCGCCCGCACCTCGATCCCGAAAATCTCCCGATCCACGTGGCGATCGGTGAACAGGTTGAGCGATGAGCCCGCCTGCTCGAACAGCGACCAGACCAGGATCGAGCCGAGGATGAGGAACATCGCCGCGAAGATCCGGTCGCGATCCTCGTGCGAGAGCTTCGCGACCGCCGTGTAAAGCACATAGGCGACGAGGATGGCGCCGGAGATACCGAGCAGCGTGCCGACGAGCGCCTGGTACTGGATCATCAGCCAGACGAGGCCGACCGTCACGAACGACAGCGCATAGAGCAGCCATTCGAACGAAATACCGCCGACACGCGCGGCCAGCTTCTCGGGCGCGGGCGACTCGCCGCGTCCCATCAGATAGGGCTTGCCCCACACGAACACGGCGAGGCCGAGCAACATGCCGACCCCGGCCGCGCCGAAGCCGTAGCTCCAGCCGTAGGTCTGGCCGAGGTAGCCCGCGATGATCGCGCCGAGCGCCGCGCCGAGGTTGATGCCCATGTAGAAGATCGTATAGGCGCCGTCCCGCCGCACGTCGGTGCGCGGATAGAGCTGCCCGACGATCACCGAGATGTTGGCCTTGAGGAACCCCGACCCGACGACGATGAAGGCGAGCGCCAGCCAGAAGACGTTGAGCGCCGTGCTGTCCTGCCCGCCGTCGCCTTCCACCGCCATCAGCAGGTGGCCGAAGCTCAGCAGCACCGCGCCGAACAGCACCGCCTTGCGCTGGCCGAGCCAGCGGTCGGCGAGATAGCCGCCGATCACCGGCGTGATGTACACGAGCGCCGTGTAGGCGCCGTAGATCACCGAGGCCTTCTGATCCGAGAACATCCAGTGCTGGACGAGATAGAAGATCAGCAGCGCCCGCATGCCGTAGTAGGAGAAGCGCTCCCACATCTCGGCGAAGAACAGCACGAAAAGCCCCTTGGGGTGCCCCAGGGTCGTGCCCGTCGAATCGGTTGCTGGAAGGGCGCCGGCGGCGGCCCCCGTCGGTTGAGTCATGGATACCGGACCCTCTTCCCTTTCGCGAACGGCTTCGATCAGGCCGCGCCGCTCTCCCGAGGCGCGAGACTAGCCGCGCGCCCCGCGCATTGAAAGAATGTTTCGGTGCCTAGAGCCTGTCCTGTTCGGTTTGAAGCATCGTGACTGTGTTTCTGCGTTCGTCCGGCAAGAAGCGTGGTGCGGCGCGTAGCAGCGCTACGCGCAAGCCGCGCGACGCCGTCCGGCGGGCGCAGAAACGCAACCGCGAAGCGGCGGGCGGAAATGGGCGCATGGGTAGGAGCGAGGAGGGAGCAATGCAGGAGCATTGTGACCGACGAGGGACGCCCCCATGCGCCCATTTCCGCTCCGTCACGACACTTCAAACCGACCAGGACAGGCACTAGCGGCCGGGCCGCCAGCGCACGCCTACCCAGAAGGTCCGCGGCTGGCCGCGATCGACGATGCCGTCGCTGGTGCGCCCGGCCTCGACGTTCGCATCCGCGAGATTCTCGGCCGCGAGTCGCAGCGACAGGCCGCGCCCGAGCGGCGCCTCGGCGAAGGCGTCGAGCGTCAGCGCGTCGTCCAGCCGGAGCGTCTGGAGATCGTCCTCGTAGCGAGCGCCGTCGTAGCGCGCGGCCAGCCCCGCGCTCCAGCCGCCCGAGCGCCAGCTTGCCGATGCGCTCGCCTGGTGCTTCGGCGTCTGCGCCGGGCGCATCCCGTCCAGCGCCGCGGACGCGCCGCTCGCCTCCACCGTCGCATCGGTGAACGCATAGGAGAGCCCGAGCGACCAGCGGCCGAGATCGAGGCCGGCATTGGCCTCGACGCCCCACGCCTCGATCGCGTCGAGGTTGAGCCGCTGCCGGTAGGCGCCCGCGACGAAGCCGACGCCGGGGAACGTGCCCGGCCCCTGCGCCAGCGTGACGTTGCCGATGGCGTTCCTCGCGCGGTTGTAGAAGGCCGTGACGGAGACATGCGCGGTGCTGAGCGGGCGGTAGTCGAGCCCCGCCTCGATGCCGCGCAGCCGCTCCGGCTTCAGCGCGGCATTGGCGGCGGTCGCGTCCGCGCCGACGCGGAACGGCCGGTAAAGCTCGTTCAGCGTCGGCACGCGGAATCCGAGATAGCCGGCGGTGCGCAGCGTCAGCGCCGGGGTCGCGGCGAGCGCGAGCCCGAGCCGGGCGCTCGGCTCCATTCCCGAGCGCTTCGCGAAATCCGTGTCGGTCAGCACGCCGCCCGTCATCTGGCGCTCGTCGAGATGCCCATTGGTCACCGACCAGCGGTCGACGCGCACGCCGCCCGTCAGCAGCAGCGCATCCGTCAGCCGCCAGTCGTCCTCGATGAAAACGCCGTAGACGTTGCTGTCGCCGCCCGCCTCGCGGATGCGCGTGTAGACGCCCGCGACCGGCGTGTAGAACTCCTTCGTCTCACCGGTCGCGCCGCGCCAGTCCACGCCGAGGCGCAGGGCATGAGCGCCGAGCGTCGGGCGAACCTCGACCTTCGCGCCGTAGCCGGTTGCCGGAACCGAATACTGGTCGAGCGTCGGGAAGGCGGCGCTGCGGTCCGCCTCGACGCGCGCGAAGCGCGAGGAGAAGTCGCGCGTCTGAAGGTAGGCGACGGCCTCCCACGGCAGCGCTCCCCGCGACACCAGCCGCACGCTCGCATCGGCGCCGCTGTTCGCCGAATCGACGATGTCCACGCCGCGCACGCGGTCGTCCGCGAACGCCGCGCCGCGCACCTGGAGCTCGGTCTCGTCGCCCACGGGCACGACGAAGCGCACCGCGCCGCCGTACTGCTCGTAGGAGGCCGGAATATCGACGGCGCCGCGCTGCGACCGCCTGATGAGATGGAAACCGTCGCCGCGGTCGTATCCGGCATCGACCGACACGAAGCCCCGGCCGAGCGGCACGGTCACGCCCGCGGATGCGGCGACCGAATCGCGGCTGCCGTAGTCGATGCCGATCGCGGGCGCGCGGTCCCGCCCCGCGCTCGCCAGCTCGATCACGCCGGTGAGCGCGCCTGCACCGAAGGCGCCTGCGCCGCCGCCGGTGGTGATGCGCACCGACGACAGGCTTTCCGGCCGGATCGCGGGCCACGGGATCCATCCCGCGAACGGATCGGCCACCGGCACGCCGTCGAGCAGCACCAGCGCCCGGCTCGACGCATTGCCGCCGATGCCGCGAAGCTGCGCGCCCTGGCTCGTCGGGTTGGCCGAGCGGCTGTCCGTGCGGCGGAACATCTGGAAGCCGGAGGCCGCCTCCAGCGCCGTCTCCAGCCCGCCGGGCACGTCCCGCAGCGCGGCGCCGTCGATGACCTGCACCGAATAGGCCTGCGTCCCCGGCGGCTGTTCGAGCGCATGGCCGGTGACGACGATCGTCTCCTCGGCCGCCGCGGGACGCACAATGATCGAAGAGGCGAGCAAAAGGCAAAAACGATACCGCACAGTCGCGACCTGCTTTCTTTTCCGGAGGCGCTTCTGCTAGCGAGCGGACTCCCGCACCGCAACGGCCTATCGGCGAACGGCAAGAAGGCAAACCATCCGTGACCGCGTTCAACGACCGCACCACCCCCATGTCCCTGCTTCTCACGCGCCGCTCCGGCAAGGCGCGCGATATGGTCGCACCGGGCCCGGACGCAGCGCAGCTCCGGCGCATCCTCACCGCCGCCGCGCGCGTGCCCGACCACGGCAAGCTGGCGCCGTGGCGCTTCGTGGTGGTGCCCGAAGACGAACGCGACGCGCTCGCCGAGGCGTTCGATGCGATCTATGTGGCCGAGAAGCCGGAGGCGGGCCGCCTCGAGCGCGAAGCCATCCGCACGTTCGCGCGGCAGGCGCCCGCGCTGGTCGTCGTCCTCCACCGCCCCGCGCCCGAATCGCACATCCCGCTCGCCGAGCAGGCGACGTCGGCAGCAGCCGCGGCCATGACGCTCGCGCACGCCGCGCACGCCGAGGGCTTCGTGTCGTGCTGGCTGACCGGCTGGGCAGCCTATTCGGAAGGCGTGAC
>JACFNY010000136.1 GCA_019454625.1 Sphingomonadaceae bacterium | reverse complement strand
GAGCGCACGATCGGGCGCGCCGTTCGTGCCGCGCAGCCTGAGGCCGGTGACGCCGGGCGGCTCCGTGCTGCCGATCACCTCGGCGACCTCGGCGTTCCACACCGGCTCTACCTTCGGATTGGCGAGCAGGCGCGCCTGGTTCGTCTTGTCGGCGCGCAGTTCGTCGCGGCGATGGATCAGGTACACCTTCTGGGCGAAGTTGGTGAGGAACAGCGCCTCCTCCACCGCCGTATTGCCGCCGCCGACCACCGCGACCGTCTTGCCGCGGTAGAAGAAGCCGTCGCAGGTCGCGCACGCCGAAACGCCGAAGCCGCGAAAACGCCCCTCGCTCTCGAGGCCGAGCCAGCGCGCCTGCGCGCCGGTCGCGATCACCACGGTGTCGGCGAGATAAACGCTTCCCGAATCGAGCGTGAGCCGGAACGGCCGCTGCCCGAAATCGACGTCGGTCACGAGGTCGTCGACGATCTCCGCGCCAACGTGCTTCGCCTGCGCGGCCATCTTCTCCATGAGGTCGGGGCCCATGATCATCGATTCGCCGGGCCAGTTCTCGACATCGGTGGTGATGGTGAGCTGTCCGCCCGGCTGAAGGCCGCGAATGATCACCGGACTGAGCGCCGCGCGCGCCGCATAGACGCCTGCCGTATATCCGGCGGGCCCCGAACCGATCACCGCCACGCGAACATGCTTCGTCTCACCCATCGCACCTGATCCCTGCTGCCGAGAATTCGGACACGAGATGTAGTCGCTGGATGCGCGAATTACGAGGCCTCGCTTGCGTCTTCCTGCGGGTCGTCCTGCCGCTGGGGCGGCTGCCCGAGGGGGATGGAGAGCTCGAAGACGTGGGGCGCGAGCCGGAACGTGCCGCCGACCGTCGCCGCGAGGCTGCCCACGAGCTTCAGCCCGAAGCCGACGCCGAGGATCGGCGCCGCGTCCTCGCCGCCGGGAATGCCCGCGGGATCGAACAGTTCGTCCTCGCTCTTGCCGAGCGTCGCGCGCGGGCGGCTCACCGCGACGCGCAGCGCGCCGCCTTCGCCCTGCACGATCACCAGCACCGCCTCGTCGGCGGCAGCGCAGGCCACGGCGGCGGTCAGCAGCCGCGCCAGCGCGCGCTCGAACACCGAGGAGTCGGAAGCGACGGGCGGAATGGCGTCGGCGACGAACGGCACCAGCGCCACGCCGCGGTCCCCGGCGAGGCCCTCGTAGCGCGCGATCACCTCGCGCGCCTTCGCCGCCGCGTCGAATGTGCCGAGGCCGGGGCGGTAGCGTCCCTGCTCGATGCGCGCGGCATCGGACAGGTCGTCGAAAGCGCTCAGCAGCTTCTCGGCCTGCTTCAATATGTCGCCCGCCTGCGCCTTGTACGCGGCCCCGGCCTCGCCGAGGATTTCGCCCTCGATCAGTTGTGCGAAGCCGATGATGGCGTTGAGCGGCGTGCGGACCTCGTGCGCCATCGTCGCGAACGCCTCGCTGGACGCGCCCGTGCCGAACAGCCCCGCCGCCTGCGATGCCGCCGCCGCGATGCGTTCCGGCGGGTCGAGCGCGATGGCGCTCCCCCAATAGCCCGTGAACCGCCCCGTCTTGCGGTCGAACTGCGGCAGGCCGGACATGCGCCAGCGGCCGGGAAGGTCGAGCTCCGGCTGGCAGGTGACGATCACGTCGCGGAACGGCACGCGGCGCTCCGCCGCGCGGCGCACCTGTCCGCTGCCGTCCGGGCTGTCGAACTCGACGAGCCAGTGCCCGACGAGCTGCGGCGGCGTCGCCGGGCTTTCGATGAGCACGCCCTGTTCGTCGCAGCGCCACGTCCACCGGCGCTCCAGTTCTTCGACAGTCGGGCTTTCGCGCGGTTCGGGCGCGGCTTCCCCCGCGGCCTCGCCATGTTCGGGTTCATGCCCGCGCGAGCGAAACGCCGAGATCCGGTCGAGCAGTTCCCGGATCTGGCTGCGGCCGGATTCGAGCGCGGGCGCCGCCGGCTCGTCCAGCGCCGCCGCCGGCATCGCGGGCGCGAAACGCGTCTTGTCCACCACTTCGGCGGGCTTCGCGGCAAGGGCGGCGTCGGGCACGAACAGCCGGTCGGCCCCTCCCCCGGCGGCAAGCCCTACGCCGCCGCCCGAAAGCAATTCGCGTACCGGGCCCGGCAAGTCGCGCCGCGAGAGCATCCCGGCATGAAGGTGCTTCGGCGCGCGTCTTGCCAGCCGCCACCATTCCGGCTCGTCGAGGCGCGCGACCTGCAACATCCGGTCGTAGTGGTGCGATACGCTGCCCCGGAACAGGCGCAGGTGCAGGCTGCGCGCCCCGGCGCGCGCGGCCTTGTCGATCATGGTGTTGCGAAGCGATTCGGGCACGTCCCGGCTAAGCCGCGACAGCGCCCTCAGCGCCCGCCGCCGCAGACGCGCATCCGCGCAATCCTTGTCTTGCAGCGACAGGTCGATGAGCTGACGAAAGGCGGCCGCGCGGGCGACGGGAGAATCCCGCTCCGCCAGCGCAACGGCCGTTCTTATGGTGTCGTCGTGGCGCATCGCGGAATCGCGCAATCCTTTCGGGAACGTAATGTGTCCCGTTCGCCCGGAATTTTGAAGCCTTTGGGTTAAATCCGCCTTTACGACGTGTTCGAATTGCGCTTCTTCGCAACTATATTATAACAGCCCGCAAGAAATCATTGAAAGGTTGCGGCGAATGCCGTCGAATCGACATATTATCGACGAAACGGACCGGATCGTCCTGAAAAGCCTTCAGGACGAGGGCCGTCTCACCAACGTCGAGCTCGCCGCCCGCGCCGGGCTGACCGCGCCGCCGACGCTGCGCCGCGTCCGCGCGCTCGAAACCGCCGGGATCATCCGCGGCTATCACGCCGACCTCAACCCGGAGGCGCTCGGCTACGGCATCATGGTCTTCGCGATGGTCAGCCTCAAGAGCCAGGCCGAAAACGACCTGCGCGCCTTCGAGGAGCACGTCGCCGGCTTGCCGCCGATCCGCGAGTGCCACATGCTGAACGGCGAGATCGACTTCATCCTGAAGATCGTCGCGCACGACCTTCAGGAGTTCCAGCGCTTCCTCACCGCCCACCTCACCTCGGCGCCGAACGTCGAGCACGTGAAGACGTCGTTGACGATCCGCACGTCGAAAAACCTGCCCGGCATCCCCGTCGACGACGCCTGAAGGCCGAACCTACCAGATCTTGCCGGGCACGACCGGATGCGAGGCGGAGAGTCCGCCGTCAACCGCGACAGCCTGCCCGTTCACGTAGGACGCGTCGTCCGAGACGAGGAAAGCCGCAAGCCGCGCGACCTCGACCGGCTGCGCCGCGCGTTTCAGCGGGTTGAGCTGGCCGATCTTGCCTTCGGTGCCGCGTTCGCGCGCCATGTCGAACATCGGCTTGGTCATGCCGGTCTCGATGACGCCGGGGCAGATCGCGTTGATCCTTATGCCCGTGCCGGAAAGCTGGTAGGCGCTCGTCTGCACGAAGTTGATGACCCCGGCCTTAGAGGCGCTGTAGGGCGAGCCGCCCGCGCCCGAGCGGAGCCCCGCGACCGACGCCGTGCAGAGGATCGCCCCCTTCCCCGCCTTCACCATCTCGCGCGCGGCGGCCTGCACCAGCAGGAACGCGCCGATCAGGTTGACGCGCAGCACCTCTTCCCACTCGCCGACCTCGAGGTCGAGCAGCCGGTTCATGCCGCCGGAGATGCCCGCGTTGGCAAAGGCGATGTCGAGCGGGCCGTCCGCCGTCGCCGCCGCGACGAGGCCGTCGACGAAGCCCTTGTCGCCCACGTCCCCGGTGAACGCCGCTGCGGCGTCGCCGATTCCGGCGGCGACATCGCGCACGGCCTCGCTGCGGTCGGCGATGAAGACGCGCGCACCCTCCTCGGCGAACAGCTCCGCGCTGGCGCGCCCGATGCCGCTCGCTGCGCCCGTGATAATCGCCGTCTTGCCTGCAAGCTTGCCCATGTCGCGCCTCCCTCCGGTTCGGAAGGGTCACTTGTGACGCCGGATCGGCGCGGCGTCAGCTATGAAAACGGTCATCCGTTCGCGGCGCCGCGCGGCGGGTCAGCCCGAAAAAGGCCATTGCCGCGATCATCAGCGACACGCACATCACCGCCGCCATCGGAATGGCGGTTCCGTCCGCGAACAGGGTGGCGATCGTCATCGTCAGCCCCCCGACCGTGAAGCCGGCGGCGCCCATCAGCGCGCTGATCGAGCCCGCGCGCACCGGATCGACGCTGAGCGCGCCTGCGCTCGCATTGCCCATCATGAATCCGAAGCTGGAGAGGATGCCGAACAGCATCGCCATGATCGCCGGAAGCCCGCCGACATCGAGAAGCGCGATCGCCAGCAGCGCCAGCCCGAACAGCGCCGCGGCGACGCTCGCGACGGCGAGGATGCTGTCGGCGTGAAAGCGTGCGAGCGCCGCGCGATTGATCTGGCTGGCGATGATGAGGCCGAGCGCGTTCAGCCCGAACAGCCAGCCGAAGCCGGTCGGCGAAACGCCGTAGGTGCCCATGAGCAGCGCCGGCGAGGCCGAGATGTAGGTGAACAGGCACGCGCTGTTGCAGGCGCTCGCCAGCATGTAGCCGAGCAGCTTGCGGTTGGTCGCAAGCAGCCTCAGCGCCGCGATCGGGTGCTCGCCGCGCGCCGTCGCCTCGGTCGCGTCGGAGCGCGTCTCGCCGAGGCGGAACACGATGGCGTACAGCATCACCATCCCGAACAGCATCATGAAGACGAAAATCGCCCGCCAGTTCGTCACCAGCATCAGGTAGCTGCCGAGCAGCGGCGCCAGCACCGGCGCCAGCCCGAACACGAGCATGATCAGCGAGAACACGCGCGCCGATTCCTGATGGTCGAACACGTCGCGGACAATGGCGCGGGAAATCACCATCCCGGCGCAGGCCCCCACGCCCTGTCCGAAGCGAAGCGCGGCAAGCATGTTGGGAGACGTCGCGAAGGCGCACAGCACGGACGCCAGCACGTAGATCGCGACGCCCGCGATCAGCGGCGGCCGCCGTCCGACACGGTCGGAAAGCGGCCCGTAGAACAGCTGTCCGAGCGCGAGGCCCGCGAGGAAGGTCGCCAGCGAGCGTTCGACGACACCGTCCGAAGCGCCGAAATCCGCGGCGATCGCCGGAAGCGCGGGCAGGTACATGTCGATGGAGAGCGCGCCGAACGCGGTCAGCCCGCCGAGCAGCGTCACCATGCCCAGCGTGGATTTTTTCTCCGGGCGTTCGGATGAAGTCCTAAGCACGCGTCCTCATTCTTCCAAGCGGGTGACTCTCCACGCGGGTGTCACTATGCGTGATCGCCGATTCGGGCCATCGGATGGAGACTGCCGCTATGACTGCCATCAACGACGTTGTCGACCTTTCCCGCGACGGGGAAATCGCCGTGATCACGGTGAATTCGCCGCCCGTGAACGCGCTCTCCGCGCCGGTGCGCGACGGCATCGCGGAGGGCGTGACGTCGGCGGTCGCCGACCCGGAGGTGAAGGCGATCGTGCTCGTCTGCGCCGGCCGCACCTTCATCGCCGGGGCCGACATCACCGAGTTCGGCAAGCCGCCGCGCGGCGTCAGCCTGCACGACATGATCGACCGCATCGAAAGCGCGACGAAGCCGGTGATCGCCGCGATCCACGGCACCGCGCTCGGCGGCGGCCTCGAAACCGCGCTCGGTGCGCACTACCGCGTCGCCGTCCCGTCCGCGAAGCTCGGCCTTCCCGAAGTGAAGCTCGGCCTGCTCCCCGGCGCGGGCGGCACGCAGCGCCTGCCGCGCGTCGTCGGCGCCGAGGCGGCGCTCAAAATGGTCACGTCCGGAAACCCCATCGGCGCGAAGGCCGCGCTCGACTCCGGCCTCGTCGACGAGCTCGTCGATGAAGCGGACCTCCGCGGCGGCGCCGTCGCCTTCGCGCGCAAGGTCGTCGCCGAAAACCGCCCGCTGAAGAAGATCCGCGACCGCAGCGTCACGGCAGACCCCGCGCTCTTCACGGAATTCCGTGCCGTGAACGCCCGCAAGTTCCGCGGCTTCGACGCGCCCGAGGCCAACATCAAGTGCAT
>JACFNY010000135.1 GCA_019454625.1 Sphingomonadaceae bacterium | reverse complement strand
GGGCACGTTTGCGCTCACCATCGAGGGGCGCGGCTTCGGCTCGAAGGTGTCGGCGGGCGCGGCAAGCGACGATTTTCTCGAATCCGAGTGCGTCTCCTGCGGCGCCTGCGTGCAGGCGTGCCCCACCGCGACCTTGCAGGAAAAGTCGGTGAAGGCGATCGGGCTTCCCGACCGCGCCGTCGTCACCACCTGCGCCTATTGCGGCGTCGGCTGCACGTTCCGCGCCGAGATGCGCGGCGAGCAGCTCGTCCGCATGGTGCCGTGGAAGGACGGCAAGGCCAATCGCGGTCACAGCTGCGTCAAGGGCCGCTTCGCGTGGGGCTACGCGCAGCACGCCGAGCGCATCCTGAAGCCGATGATCCGCGGCAGCATCGACGAACCGTGGCGCGAGGTGGAGTGGGACGAAGCCTTCGCCCACACCGCCGCCGAACTGAGGCGCATCGCCGCGAAGTACGGGCGCGGCGCGCTCGGCGGCATCACCTCGTCGCGCTGCACCAACGAGGAGACCTTCCTCGTCCAGAAGCTGGTGCGCGCGGGCTTCGGCAACAACAATGTCGATACGTGCGCCCGCGTCTGCCACTCGCCGACCGGCTACGGGCTCAAGACCACGTTCGGCACCTCGGCGGGCACGCAGGATTTCGACAGCGTCGAGGCGGCCGACGTCATCCTCGTCATCGGCGCGAACCCCACGGACGCGCATCCCGTCTTCGGCAGCCGCATGAAGCAGCGGCTGCGGCAGGGTGCGAGGCTCATCGTCATTGATCCGCGCCGCATCGACCTCGTCCGCTCCCCGCACGTCGTCGCCGAGCACCACCTGCCGCTCCGCCCCGGCACCAACGTCGCGGTGCTGACGGCGATGGCGCACGTCATCGTCACCGAGGGCCTCGCGAACGAGGCCTTCATCCGCGAGCGCTGCGACTCCGACGAGTATCGGGACTGGGCGGCGTTCGTGTCGCAGGCGGCGCATTCGCCCGAAACGCTCGCCGCCGTCACCGGCGTCGACCCGGCCGAGCTTCGCGCCGCCGCGCGCCTCTACGCCACGGGCGGCAACGCCGCGATTTACTATGGCCTCGGCGTCACCGAGCACAGCCAGGGCTCCTCCACCGTGATGGCGATCGCCAACCTCGCGATGGCGACCGGCAACATCGGGCGCGCGGGCGTCGGTGTGAATCCTCTGCGCGGCCAGAACAACGTGCAGGGCTCCTGCGACATGGGTAGCTTCCCGCACGAGCTTTCGGGCTACCGCCATATCTCGGACGCCGCGACGCGGAAACTGTTCGAGGACGACTGGGGCGTCACGCTCGATCCCGAACCCGGCCTGCGCATCCCCAACATGCTCGACGCCGCCGTCGACGGCACGTTCAAGGCGCTCTACGTGCAGGGCGAGGACATCCTCCAGTCCGATCCCGATACGCACCATGTCGCGGCGGGCCTCGCCGCGATGGAATGCGTGATCGTCCACGACCTGTTCCTGAACGAGACCGCGAACTATGCGCACATCTTCCTGCCCGGCTCCACCTTCCTCGAAAAGGACGGCACCTTCACCAACGCGGAGCGGCGCATCCAGCCGGTGCGCAAGGTGATGTCGCCGCTCAGCGGTCTCGCCGACTGGGAGATCACGCAGCGGCTCGCGCAGGCGCTCGGGCTCGACTGGCGCTACACGCACCCGTCCGAGATCATGGACGAGATCGCGCGCCTCACCCCCAGCTTCGCGGGCGTCAGCTTCGCGCGGCTGGACGCGGAAGGCTCCCTGCAATGGCCGGTGAACGACGCCGCGCCGGACGGCACGCCGATCATGCACGTGGAGGGCTTCGTGCGCGGGCGCGGCAAGTTCGTCGTCACCGACTACGTACCGACCGACGAACGCACGGGTCCGCGCTTTCCGCTGCTGCTCACCACGGGCCGCATCCTTTCCCACTACAACGTCGGCGCGCAGACCCGCCGCACGCCGAACGTCGCGTGGCATCCGGAGGACCGGCTCGAGATCCACCCCTCCGATGCCGAGAACCGCGGCCTCAGGGACGGCGACTGGGTGCGGCTCGCGAGCCGCGCGGGCGAGACGACGCTGCGCGCGCTGGTGACGGACCGCGTGGCGCCGGGCGTCGTCTACACCACCTTCCACCACCCGATGACGCAGGCGAACGTCGTCACCACCGACTATTCGGACTGGGCCACCAACTGCCCCGAATACAAGGTCACCGCCGTGCAGGTCAGCGCCTCCAACGGGCCTTCCGACTGGCAGGAGGACTATTCGCGCCGCAGCGAACGCTCGCGCCGCATCGAAGGGATCGCGGCGGAGTGAGCCCGACTGCCAAGCTCGTCTACATGGCGAACCAGATCGCGCGGAACCTGGAAGTCGCCGGGCCGGGCGACGCCGCCCGGCAGACGGCCGCGCACATCGTCGCCTTCTGGGACCCGCGCATGAAGGACATGATCCTCCGCCACCTCGACGCGGGCGGCGAGGGGCTTTCCGACATCGCGCGCGCCGCGATCGCCGAAGTCCGCGCCGGCGCCGATGCCTGACCTTTCTGCGCGGGAAACGCGGTTCACGGAAATCTTCGCGGCGGGCGGCAGCGCGGACATCGCGCGCGCGCTTCCGGTGGAGGCGCCCGTCGCGCTCGAATTCAACGGCATCGCCTATGCGGTGATGATGGCGACGCCCGCGCACCTTTCCGATTTCGTCACCGGCTTCGCGATCACCGAAGGGCTTGTCCGCAGCACGGCCGACATCGCGGGCATCGACATCGCGGAGACCGACAAGGGCTGGATCGCCCGCGCACAGCTTGTCCCCGAGGCCGCCGGGCCGGTGATGGAGCGCGCGCGCCGCCGCGTCTCGGAAAGCAGCTGCGGCCTTTGCGGGATCGAGAACCTCGAGCAGATCGCCCGGCCGCTGCCGCGCATCGCCGTGCCGCTGGCGGTGGAACCGCAGGCGGTCTTCGCGGCGCTCGGCGCGCTCGGCGACCACCAGCCGCTCGGCCGCCGCACCGCCGCCGTCCACGCCGCCGCCTTCTGCGACCTCTCCGGCGCCATCCTCGCCGCGCGCGAGGACATCGGCAGGCACAACGCGCTCGACAAGTTGATCGGCGCGCTCGCCGCCCGCGGCATCCCGGCGGCCGACGGCTTCGTCCTGCTCACCGCCCGGTGCAGCTACGAGCTTGTCGAGAAGACCGTCGTCGCGGGCGCGCGCGCGCTCGCCACCATCTCGGCGCCGACAACGCTTGCCATCGACCGCGCGCGTCAGGCAGGGCTCGCGCTTCATGTGCTGACAAGGGAAGATTCACTCTTGCGCGCCATGTAGCGATCGCATTTTCAGGGGATATGTCGATGGACTCCAGCAACATCTGCACGCTGACGCTGTCGTGCGCCGACAGGCCGGGCCTCGTCGCCGCGGTCGCCACGCTGCTTGCCGGAAGCGGCGGCAACATCCTCGACGCGCAGCAGTTCAACGACCAGCTCACCGACCGCTTCTTCATGCGCGTGGTGTTCGATCTCGATCCCGCCGTCTCCGGCAAGGCGGAGTTCAAGGCGCGTTTCGCCGCGCTCGCCGCCGAGCACGGCATGGACTGGCGCGTGCGCGCCGCCGCCGAGAAGATGCGCGTGCTGCTGATGGTCTCGAAGTTCGATCACTGCCTCACCGATCTTCTCTACCGTCAGCGCATCGGCGAGCTGGAGATGGACGTGGTGGGCATCGTCTCCAACCATCCGAAGGAGGCGATCGCGCCGCTGAACGGCGACATCCCCTTCCATCACCTGCCGATCGCGAAGGACACCAAGCCCGCGCAGGAAGCCGCGATCAAGCGCATCGTCACCGAGAGCGGCGCCGAGCTCGTCGTGCTCGCCCGCTACATGCAGATCCTGTCGGACGACCTCGCGGCGTTCCTCGCGGGCCGCTGCATCAACATCCACCACAGCTTCCTGCCCGGCTTCAAGGGCGCCAAGCCCTATCACCAGGCGCACGCGCGCGGCGTGAAGATCATCGGCGCGACGGCGCATTACGTGACCGCCGACCTCGACGAGGGCCCGATCATCGCGCAGGACGTCGAGCACATCAGCCACACCGACACGCCCGACGACCTCGTCCGCAAGGGCCGCGACATCGAGCGCCGCGTCCTCGCCCGCGCCGTCCGCTATCACCTGCAGGACCGCGTGCTGCTGAACGGCGCCACCACGGTGGTTTTCCGGGACTGACCGGCCTTTCGTGGACTCCCGCGCGGAATCTGCATAGCCTCGCCGCCTGTCCATCCGCAGGAGCAGGCCATGAAGATCAATCGCAAGGGTTCCGCGCACTGGGAAGGCGGCCTCCGCGACGGGCGCGGGGCCATATCGACGCAGAGCGGCGCGCTCGACAAGCATCCCTACGGCTTCGCCAGCCGCTTCGAGGGCGTGCCCGGCACCAATCCCGAAGAGCTGATCGGCGCGGCGCACGCGGGCTGCTTCACGATGGCGCTGTCGCTGATCCTCGGCGAGGCCGGGCTCACCGCGACCAGCCTCGACACCGCTGCGACGGTGACGCTTGAGCAGAAGGACGGCGGCTATGCGATCACCGCCGTCCACCTCGTGCTCGATGCCGCGATCCCCGGCACGGACGACGCGACGTTCCAGCAGCTCGCCGCGGCCGCGAAGGCGAACTGCCCGGTCTCGAAGCTGCTGAACGCGGAGATCACGCTGGACGCGACGCTCGCCGCCTGAACCGAACGGGCGAGACGGGAAGGCCGTCATTGGCTAGAGGGCAGGCGTGAGCGACGCCCTGCCCGTCCATGCCGTTCTGCCCGCGCTGCTCGCGGCGCTGCGCGCGCGTGCGTCCGCCGTGCTCGTCGCACCGCCCGGTGCGGGCAAGACCACGGCGGTCGCACCCGTACTCGTCACCGAGCCGTGGTGCACGGGGCAGGTGCTGCTGCTCTCCCCGCGCCGTCTCGCCGCGCGCGCCGCCGCCGAGCGCATGGCGGAACTGGCGGGCGAGCCCGTCGGCAGGACCATCGGCTACGCGACGCGGCTCGACAGCAAGCACGGTCCCGCCACGCGCATCCTCGTGATCACCGAGGGCATCTTCCGCAATCGCATCCAGTCCGATCCCGAACTTGCGGGCGTCTCCGCCGTGCTGTTCGACGAGATCCACGAGCGCAGCCTCGACAGCGATTTCGGCCTCGCGCTGGCGCTCGACGCGCAAGCCGCGCTTCGCCCCGACCTTCGCATCCTGCCGATGTCGGCGACGCTCGACGGCGCGCGCTTTTCGGCACTGCTGGACGGTGCTCCCGTCATCGAGAGCGAAGGCCGCAGCCATCCGCTCGCCGTCCGCTACCTCGGCCGCACGGCCGAGCAGCGCATCGAGGACGGGATGGCCGCCGCGATCCGCCGCGCGCTCGGCGAGGCCGAAGGCGACCTCCTCGCCTTCCTGCCCGGCGTCGCCGAGATCGAGCGCACCGCCGAGCGGCTGGAGGGGCTTCCCGGCATCGCGCTGCACCGCCTGCACGGCAGCCTCGACCCCGCCGCGCAGCGCGCCGCGATCCGGAAAGGTCCGCCGGGTACGCGCAAGGTGGTGCTCGCCACCAGCATCGCCGAGACCAGCCTTACCATCGACGGCGTCCGCATCGTCGTCGATTCGGGCCTCGCCCGCCGCGCGCGCTACGACCGCGGCGGCGGCATGACGCGCCTCGTCACCGAACGCGCCAGCCAGGCCGCCGTCACGCAGCGCGCGGGCCGCGCCGCGCGACAGGCGGCGGGCGTCTGCTACCGGCTGTGGGAGGAGGCCGCGACGGCGGGGATGCCGCCGTTCGACCCGCCCGAGATCCTCGAAGCCGACCTGTCCGCGCTCGTTCTCGACTCGGCGATCTGGGGCGCCGCCGATCCGGCGCGCCTGCGCTGGCTCGATCCCCCGCCCGCCGCCGCCGTCGCGGAGGCGCGCGAGCGGCTGCGGCTGCTCGGCGCGCTCGACGCGGAGAACCGCCCGACGCCGCACGGCCGCCGCATCGCCGACCTGCCGCTGCCGCCCCGCCTCGCGCACATGCTGCTCGCCGCGGCGGTGCGCGGCTGGGGCCGGACCGCAGCCGAGGCCGCCGTGCTGCTCTC
>JACFNY010000134.1:4071-6082 GCA_019454625.1 Sphingomonadaceae bacterium | reverse complement strand
CCCGGTTCTGAACGCCGCGGGCGGTCCGGAGGCCCAGCCGGGCCGCCTGCAATATCGTCAGGCCGGGGCTTTGGGGAGGGGATGAAGCGCCGATTTCAGATCGGCATCGGTGGCCGAACAGATGGAGAGGATGCGGCAGGGGGCTTCGCCGACCGCGACATAGGCATGGCCCATGCTGCCGTCGAAATAGACCGAGTCCCCCGCGGACATCAGAGTGGGAGCGTAGAGATCGCAATGAAATTCGCACTGGCCTTCCAGAACCAGCGCATACTCCTCGCCCGGATGACGCATCATGTCGCCGAACTCGGCGATCGAACGCGCGCGGACGTCGATGATCATCGGGTTGAGCGATTTGTTGAGAAGGTCCGCGGAGGGATAGACATAATCGTAAGTTGCGGTGCGTATCCGGGGGCCTTCGCCGGCGCGGGTGATCGTCCGGCGCCCCGTGGCAAGAGACCGTCCGGGACCGGACGCCGCCTTCGGTGCCGCGAACAGGCGCGTGATGTCGATGTCGAGTCCGCGGCTGAGGCGTATCAGCTTTTCATAGCTGAGCGAAATCTTGCCCGTTTCCACCTTGGACAAGGTCGAAATCGGCATACCCGTCAGCTTGCTGACCTCCGCCAGCGTCAGGCCGCGCTCGGTGCGGATACCGCGCAGGACCTCGCCCGGATCAATGTCCGCCGGCGAAGCCGCCGGTATCGGGCGCGCGACGCTGCGGTGTGCAGTAGACATTCTGTTCCTCTCCTGAGGCCGCAAACTAGCAGAGCGGCGCCCGGCTGTCATGGCGGTGAAACACAGCCAGCTACATCAGGTTTTTCAAAAATTGACAAACCGGAAAATCGCCGCCGTCATAGCGGCGCGGCCGATCACGGCTCCGCCGGTAAACGCTGAAAGGACTGCCCATGCGACGCGCTTCTCTCGTGGTCCTCTTCTCCGCCGCCCTGCTGGCGTCCGCCCCGGTGGCAGCGCCGGTTCTGGCCGCGCCCACGGCGGCGACCGCCGAGAGCCGCCTTGCGGACGCCTTCAAGCTCTTCGCCGAGCAGACCGACGGCACGGTCGGCGTCGCCGTGCAGGCGGTGGACGGCAAGGCGATGGCGACGCTGAACGCCGGCACCACCTTCCCGATGGCGAGCACGTTCAAGATCGCCGTCGCCGGCAGGATCTTCGAGCGGATCGACAAGAGCGAACTGACGCTCGAGCAGATGGTGACGGTCGATCCCAAGCTGCTGGTCGGCTCCTACGGCATGGCGATCCAGACCCCGCATCCCGGCATCGCGCTTTCCGTCTACAACCTGCTGGAGTTCATGCTCACCCAGAGCGACAACACCTCGACCGACGTGCTCGTCCAGCTCGCGGGCGGTCCTGCCGCCGTCACCGCATGGCTGCGCGCGCAGGGCATCAGCGGACAGCGTGTCGACAGCGACACCGCCCACCTCATCTACCGCGCCATGGGTATCGAGAACCCCAGCCTTCCAACGTTCAAGGAGAATGTCGAGGCCGCCTACAAGGCCGATCCGGCGCTGCGCGACCGCGGCCCGAACGTGCCGTTCAATGCCGATCCGCGTGACGCCTCCACACCGGAAGCCATGGTGCAGCTTCTGCTCCGCATCCATTCCGGCAAGGCGATGAGCGCGAAGAGCACCAGGACGCTGATCGGGATCATGGAGCGTTGCCGCACCGGCGAGAAGCGGCTGAAGGGCCTGCTGCCGCCCGACCCGGTCGTCGCGCACAAGACCGGCACGCTGTCGTCGGTCGCGAACGACGTCGGCATCGTCACGCTCCCCAATGGCCGCCAGTTCGCCATCGCCGTGTTCGTGAAGGGCGACACCAAGGGCACCGCCACGCAGGACAAGGTGATCGCGGACATCGCCCGCGTCGCCTACGACCACTTCCTCACCGTCAACTGACCTGCAGAATCCTTGGGGGAAAGAACCGTGGAATGACGATCAACCTGCCGCCGGAACAGCTCGATTGGCGGATCAAGGGCCTGCCCGCCGCGTGGCGCGGCGAT
>JACFNY010000134.1:0-4014 GCA_019454625.1 Sphingomonadaceae bacterium | reverse complement strand
GAGCTTGCCGGGGCCGGGCTTTCGGTTCTGAACGAGGACCTGATGCTGCCGGCCGCAGTGCTGCGCCGCTCGGCGCTTCAGCATAACAGCGGCTGGATGCGGCGCTTCACCGAACGCACCGGCACGCACATCGCGCCGCACGGCAAGACGACGATGAGCCCCGAGCTCTTCACCATGCAGATGGCGGACGGCGCGTGGGGGATCACGGCCGCAACCGCCGGCCATGTCCGCGCCTACCGCGCCTTCGGCATCGGCCGGATCTTCATGGCGAACCAGCTCGTCGGACGCGAGAACATCGCCTACGTCGCGGGCGAGCTACGCGCCGATCCCGACTTCGATTTCTACTGCCTCATCGATTCGATGCGCGCGATCGACCTGCTCGAAGCGGGACTCTCGGCGACGCCGCCCGGCAGGCGGCTGCAGGTGCTGATCGAACTCGGCCTCCCCGGCGGCCGCACGGGCTTCCGCGACGATGCCGAGGCGCTCGCGGCGGCCGAGCGGATCGCCGCCTCGCCTCATGTCTGCCTGCGCGGCATCGAGGCGTTCGAGGGCATCGTTCAGGGCCTCGAAGCCGCCGAGCGCGACGCGAAGGTGGACGCGCTGCTGGAACGCATCGTCCGCCTCGCCGAACATTGCCATGACACGGGCCTGTTCGCGGGCGAGCCGATGCTGTCCGCGGGCGGCTCCGCGCTGTTCGACCGCGTCGCCGGGACGTTCGGGGCGGCACGGAAGGACCGGCCGTTTCTCGTGCTGCTGCGCAGCGGCTGCTACCTCGTCCACGACAGCCATTTCTACAAGCAACTCGTCGACCAGCTCGAAGCCCGCTCGCCGATCGCGGCAAGCCTCGGCGAGGGCCTGCGCCCAGCGCTGGAGGTTTGGGCCTATGTCCATTCGCGGTCCGAGCCGACGCGGGTGATCGCGGGCCTCGGCAAGCGCGACATCGGCGAGGACGTCGCCCGCCCCACACCGCTCGCATGGGCGCGGCCCGGACCGGGCGCGGCGCCGCTGCCGCTCGGCGACATGCACCGCGTCGTGCGCCTCGACGACCAGCACGCCTACCTCGACGTTCCGGCGGAGTCGCCCTTGCAGCCGGGCGACCTGATCGGCCTCGGCATTTCGCATCCGTGCACGACGTTCGACAAATGGAAGCTGCTCTATATCGTCGACGATGCGCTGGTCGTGACGGGATCGGTCAGGACATATTTCTGAGCCGCCGGAACAGGCTCGCGGGGACGGAGGGATTGCAATGACAAGACTGCTCGCATGGGTGATCGTGCTCCTGGTGCCCGGCGCCGCGCTGGCACAGGACCCTGCCCTCGACCGCGCGGCCGCGCTGATCGCCGACGCCGCGCAGTGGGAAGTGCGCGAGAAGCAGATCCCCTCGATCGCCGTTGCGATCATCGGCCCGGAGGGCGTGCGCTGGTCGGGCGCATGGGGCAAGGCGGATGCCGACAGCAAGGTGCCCGCGACGCCGGACACGGTCTACCGCGCGGGTTCGGTCAGCAAGCTTTTCACCGACGTCGCGGTGATGAAGCTCGTCGAGCAGGGCAAGCTCGATCTCGACGCGCCGGTCCGCACCTATCTGCCCGACTTCCGTCCCGGAAATCCGTTCGGCGGCGAGATCACGCTGCGCCAGCTGATGACGCACCGCAGCGGGCTGGTGCGTGAATCCCCGCGCGGCAACTATTTCGACACCGTGCCCAAGGGGCAGGCGGATACCGTGCTCAGCCTCAACGACACGACGCTCGTCGCCGCACCCGGCACCGTCACCAAATATTCGAACGCCGGGATCGCGGTCGTCGGCGAGGTCGTCGCGCGCGTCACCGGCCTTCCCTTCGAGAAAGCCCTGCACAGCCTCGTGCTGGACCCGCTCGGCATGACCTCGAGCGGCCTCACCGCCGCGCCGTTCGGCGGGCGTATCGCCTACAGCGAGATGGCAGCCTTCGACGGGCCGCGCATCGCCGTGCCGCCGATCGAGCTCGGTATGCCCGCCGCCGGGAGCCTGTTCACGACCGCCGGCGACCTCGGGCGCTTCGCGCAGGCGCTGCTGAACAAGGGCGCGATCCCGAACGGCCGCCTGCTGAAAGCCGCCTCGCTCGACGCGATGTGGAAGCGCCAGTACCCGGATTCGAGCGCGCACGTCTTCGGCCTCGGCTTCGTCGTGGCCGACATGGACGGCAAGCGCGTCGTCGGCCACGGCGGCGCGATCTACGGCCATGCCACCCAGTTGCTCGTGATGCCGGAAGAGGGCCTCGGCGTCGTCGCATTCACGACCGTCGATGCCTCGAACCCGATCACCAACAAGCTCGCCGACTACGCGCTGCGCACGGTGGCGGCACTGAAAACAGGCGCAGAGCCCCCCGTGTTTGCAAAAGCGGAACCCGTCACGGGCGCAGACGCGAAGCGGCTTTCCGGCTGGTTCACGAACGGCAAACAGAGTGTCAGCACGCGCATCTACAACGGCCGCCTCGTCATAGACGCGCCGGAGCTGGTCGGCGACATCCGCCGCACCGCCGCGGGCTTCATCGTCGAGGACGCGCAGACCCGGTTCGACAAGCTGGTCATCGCCGACGACGCATCGTGGATCGAGGTCGGCGGCATCCGCTACACGCGCGGCGAGATGCCCAAACCGCCGTTTCCCGAAGCCGAACTCGCCGCGCTCGTCGGCGACTACGGCTGGGAGCACAACGTGCTGCGCATCTACGAGCGCGACGGGCAGCCGTTCGCGTGGGTGGAGTGGACCGAACATTCGCCGCTGACGCGCATCGCTGCCGACCGCTACGCCTTCCCCACGGATCGCGGTCTCTATCCGCTTGAATCGCTCGGCTTCGAGCGCGATGCGGCAGGCGAGGTGACGGCCGCGAACCTCGGCGGCATCCGCTTCCCCCGCCGCGATTTCGGCGCGGAGGCGGAAGCGAAAACGCGTGCGGACGTCAGCGCCAATGCAGCGAAACTGCGCGCCGACGCGCTTGCAGCCACGCCCCCCGCGGAGGCGCCGTCGGCGAAGCCGGGCGACCTTTACGCGATCACGAAGGCCGACCCGACGATCCGCCTCGACGTCCGCTATGCGGGCGCCGACAACTTCATGGGCATTCCGCTCTATGAAAGCGCACGCGCCTATCTGCAGCGGCCCGCCGCCGAGGCGGTGGCGCGCGCCAACCAGGCGCTGCGGAAGCGCGGCTACGGCCTGCTGATCCACGACGGTTATCGCCCGTGGTTCGTCACCAGGATGTTCTGGGATGCGACCGCGCCGGAGAACCGCATGTTCGTCGCCGATCCGTCGCAGGGATCGCGCCACAACCGCGGCGCGGCCGTCGATCTCACCATGTTCGACCTTGCCACCGGCGAACCGATCGAGACGACGGGTCGCTACGACGAGACCTCGCCGCGCTCCTACTCCAACTTCGTCGGCGGCACCGACCGCCAGCGCTGGTATCGCGAACTGCTGCGCGGCGCGATGGAAGCCGAGGGTTTCGACGTGTATGCCGAGGAATGGTGGCACTTCGACTACGGCAGCTGGCGGGACTACCCGATCGGCAACAAGACCTTCGAGGAACTGGAGGGCCGCAAGCACCGTTGATCCCTCGCTTCGTTTGATCGGAGTCATGGTTTGCGTATCGCGCCCGGCGCAAAAAACTTGTGCCGGGCGCTTGCGTTGCAAAACTGCAACACCATATCGCACTCAGTCCATGATTGCCCGCACAGGGGGATGTAAACGCTATGAATATCGAGAAATTCAGCGACCGCGCCAAGGGTTTCCTGCAGTCCGCGCAGACCGTCGCGATCCGCATGAACCACCAGCGTGTGGCGCCCGAGCATCTGCTGAAAGCGCTGCTGGAAGACGATCAGGGCATGGCGGCCGGCCTCATCCAGAAGGCGGGCGGCGATGCGCTCGCGGCCGTGCGCGAGGTCGATCAGGCGCTTTCCAAACATGCGCAGGTTTCCGGCGGCGGTGCGCAAAGCGTACAGTGGGACAACGATACCGTTCGCGTCCTGACGCAGGCCGAGGAGGTC
>JACFNY010000133.1 GCA_019454625.1 Sphingomonadaceae bacterium | reverse complement strand
AAATCACCATCAACCAGGCGCAGATCGCCGAGGCGCTTTCGGAGCCGGTTTCGGTGATTGTCGAAGGCGTGCGTCAGGCGCTCGAGAACACCGCGCCGGAGCTTGCCGCCGACATCGTCGATCAGGGCATCGTGCTGACGGGCGGCGGCGCGCTGCTCGGCCAGCTCGACGAGGTGCTGCGCGATGCGACGGGACTTCCCGTCACCGTCGCCGACGATCCGCTGACCTGCGTCGCGCTCGGCACCGGCCGCGCGCTCGAAGAGCCGATCTTTCGCGGCGTCCTGACCACCGCACTCTAGGGAGTCCCTGCGGATGGCGTGGCCACCCCGCAGAACCAGCGGGCGGAGTTCGCGCCGGCAGCGCAACATCGCGCTTCTGGGACGCGCGGCGACCATCGCCGCCGTCGCCGTCGCCGCGATGCTGCTGGTGCTGAGCCGCACCAGCCCGGAACGCTACTCGGCCCTCAGGAGCGCCGCCGCTGATCTCGTCGCGCCGCTCTGGGCGGCCGTGCTCGTGCCGCTCGGCGAGGTTCAGGCCGCCGCCGGCTCCGTCGCCGACTATTTCAAGGCCGTCGAGAAGGTACGCCGCCTCGAAGGCCGCGAGCGCATGTACCAGATCGAGCGCGAGCGGCACGAGCAGGCGCTGCACGAGAACCGCGAACTCAAGAAACTCCTCGAAGTTTCCGAACCGGAACGCGAGCGCATCGGCGTGTTCGCGATCTCCGGGTCCAGCACCGGCGCCTATGTCCGCTATGCGCTCATCAGCGGCGGCGCGCGGCACGGCATCGCGCCCGGCCAGCCCGTGCTCGCGGCGGCGGGCCTCGTCGGGCGCACCGTCGATGTCGGCAACAGGGCGACACGCGTGATGCTGCTCACCGACGTCTCCAGCCGGGTGCCCGTGCGCGTCGTACGGACCAGCCTCCCCGCGCTCCTCATCGGCAAGAACCTGCCGCTTCTCGACGTCGATCTCTCCGGCCCCTCCAATGCCGAAGTGCGCGTCGGGGATCGGCTCGTCACGTCGGGCGACGGCGGTCTGTTCCCGCCCGGGCTACCCGTCGCGACGGTGGTGCGCGTCTCGGGGGACATGCCGCAGGCGCGCCCCGCAGCCGTGGCAGACGGCCTCGACTACGTGATCGTCGAGCGCCCCTACATGCCCGTCATGCCGCTTCCCGAAGAGAAGCCGCAGGGACGCGAGGCGCATCCCGAGGCCGTCATCCAGCAGCAGGTGGCGCAGTGATCACGACGCCGTGGCACCAGATGACGGCGCGCGAGCGGGCGCGCTGGATCTTCGATCACTGGAAGCTGGCGATCCCGATGATCGTCGTCGTCATCGCCTATGTCGCGATGACGCTGCCGGTGTTCGCGCCGCTCCCCGTGATGCCCAACCTCGCGCTGCTGCTTGTGCTGCTCTGGACGCTCTACCGGCCGCAGCAGATGCCGGAATGGACGGGCCTGCCGATGGGGCTTGCCGGCGACATATTGCTGGGAACGCCGATCGGCGCGAACGGCCTGCTGCTGCCGCTGTTCATGATGCTTGTGCGCTATGCCGACGGGCAGGTCCGCCGCACGAGCTGGATCGGGGACTGGGTGTTCAGCATCCCCATGCTGTTCGTGTACCATCTGGTGCTGTGGAAACTGTGCGCCATCGTCGCGGACCCCATCCCCTTCCTGCCGCTTGCGACGCAAACCGCGGCCACGGTCGCCGTGTACCCGCTCGCCGCCCACATTTTCGCGCGGGCGCAGCGTAGGTGGGCGCCATGAAGCTCACCTCCGAAGCCGCGCGCGAGCATTTGTTCCCGCGCCGCCCGCTGTTCGGCGGCGCGGCGACCGGCGGCCTCGGCCTCGTGCTCGCCGGGCGCATGGCGTACCTGTCGATCTTCGAGCAGGAGAAGTACAAGCTCCTCGCCGAGGACAACCGCGTCTCGGTGCGCCTGATCCCGCCCCGGCGCGGCTGGATCGTCGACAGGAACGGCAAGCCGCTCGCCGTCAACCAGCCCGATTACCGGCTGGAGCTGATCCCCGAGCAGATCGCCGACCTCGAACAGACGCTCGCCGACCTCACGCGCCTGCTGCGGCTGCCACCCGAGGAGATCGCCCGCATCCGCGAGGCGGCAGCGACGCAGCCGAAATATCTTCCCATCCAGGTCGCATCCGGCATCAGCTGGAACGATTTCGCCGCGATCAACGTGCGTCTGCCCGACTATGACGGGGTGCAGCCGGTGCGCGGCTTCACGCGCTACTACCCGGACGGGCAGGCGGTCGGCCACCTGCTCGGCTATGTCGGCGCGCCGACGCGCGAGCAGTATCTGGCGGCGGACCGCGACCCGCTCTACCTGCACCCGGCCTTCCGGCTCGGCAAGGACGGCATCGAGAAGGTGCTCGACGTGCCCTTGCGCGGCAAGGCGGGCGCGCGCCGCGTGGAGGTGAACGCGCGCGGCCGCGTGATCCGCGAGCTTTCGACGGTGAACGACACGCCCGGCAAGACGGTGAAGCTCACCATCGACCGCGATCTCCAGTCCTTCGCGGCGCGCCGGCTCGGGCCGGAATCGGGCAGCGTCGTCGTCATCGACGTCTGGACGGGCGACGTGCTGACGCTCGTCTCGATGCCCGCGTTCGACCCCAACGCCTTTTCCGACGGCATCAGCCACAAGGAATGGAACGCGCTGATGGCGGACGATCACAATCCGCTCATCAACAAGACCGTGCAAGGCCTCTATCCGCCGGGGTCGACGTTCAAGCCGGTCACGGCGCTCGCCGCGCTCGAATACGGCATCAGCCCGGATGCGACGGTGCACTGCCCCGGCGCCTACTACCTCGGCAGCCACCGCTTCGCCTGCTGGCGGCGCGGCGGGCACGGTTCGGTCGGGCTCGACAAGAGCATCTTCCAGAGCTGCAACGTCTATTATTACACGCGCGGCCGCGAGATCGGCATCGAGCGCATCGCCTCGATGGCGAAACGCCTCGGGCTCGGCCATGCTTACGAGGGCCTGTCGCTGCCCGCACAGCGCGAGGGCCTCGTCCCCACGCCCGAATGGAAGCGCCGCCGCTACGACAAGGAGTGGCTGACCGGCGAGACGCTGAACACCGCGATCGGTCAGGGCTACATGCTCACCTCGCCGCTCCAGCTTGCCGTGATGTCCGCGCGCATCGCTTCCGGCCGCAGCGTCGTGCCGCGCCTCGTCTCGGGCGGCAGCACGCCCGGCACCATAGACATCGATCCCGAGCATCTCGCGCGCGTCCGCTATGCGATGGGCCTCACCGTCAACGGACCGCAGGGCACCGCGGGGCGTTCGCGCCTTCCGATCCCTATCCAGATGGCGGGCAAGACCGGCACCGCGCAGGTGCGCGCACTGACGAGCGCGACGCGCGGCGCCAACTACCGCTCCATCCCGTGGAAATACCGCGACCACGGCCATTTCATCGCCTTCGCGCCGGTGGAAGAGCCGCGCTACGCGGTGAGCGTCGTCGTCGAGCACGGCGGCGGCGGCAGCATCGCCGCCGCGCCCATCGCCAAGGACGTCATGACCTTCCTGTTCGCGCCCGAGATCGCAACGGCGGCGCTCGAAAAGCTGGAGGAAGGCTGGGGCCGGGAGGCCGCGCAGCGCGAGGCCGTGGCCGCCGCCGCAGCGCGCGCGGCGGCATCCGCGCCTGCCGACTCCGAACCGATCCCCGATGCTTAACAGCGCCATCCCCGAACGGCTGCAGGCGCTGCCCTGGCTGATGCTGCTGACACTGCTCGCGCTCGGCGGCTTCGGGCTCGCCGTGCTCTATTCCGCCGCCGGCGGCCACATGCGGCCCTGGGCGTTCAACCAGGGCATCCGTTTCGCGATTTTCTTCGTGATGGCATTGGCGATGAGCCAGGTGCCGCTGTCGTGGTGGCTGCGCGCCGCCTACCCGGCCTACGGTGCCGTGCTGCTGATGCTGCTCGGCGTCGAGATCCTCGGCGCGGTCGGCGGCGGCAGCCAGCGCTGGCTCGACCTCGGCATCATCCGGCTGCAACCGTCGGAACTGATGAAGATCGCCATCGTGCTCGGGCTCGCGCGCTACTTCCACTACCTGCCGCGCGTCGAAACGCAGCGCTGGGGCAGCCTCATCGCGCCCGCCATCCTCATCGGCCTGCCGATGGCGCTCGTCATGCTGCAACCGGACCTCGGCACGGCGCTTTCCATCGCCTTCGGAGGCGTCGTCATCGTGTTCCTCGCGGGCGCGCGCATGTCGCTGTTCGTGGGCGGCAGCGCGGCGCTTGTCGCAGCGGTCCCCATCGCCATCAACTTCCTGCACGACTACCAGCGGCGCCGTATCCTCATCTTCCTCGATCCCGATGCCGATCCGCTCGGCGCGGGCTACCACATCACCCAGTCGAAGATCGCGATCGGTTCGGGCGGCCTCTCCGGCAAGGGCTTCCTGTCGGGCACGCAAAGCCACCTCCAGTACCTCCCCGAACTGCACACCGACTTCATCTTCGCGACGATGGCGGAGGAATGGGGCCTGTTCGGCATGTTTTTCGTGCTGGCCTGCTACGCGATCCTCCTCGGCTGGGGCTTCTCGGTGGCGCTGCGCGCCCGCAACCCGTTCGCGCGGTTGACCGCGGCGGGCCTCACCTGCACGCTGTTCTTCTTCGTGTTCGTCAATCTCGCGATGGTCATGGGCTTCGCGCCCGTCGTCGGCATCCCGCTGCCGCTCATGTCCTACGGCGGATCGGCGATGATGACCGCGATGATCCTCATCGGCATCCTGCTTTCGATCGACCGCCAGCGCGAGGAAACCACGATCGGCGAAGGCCCGTCGTCTTTCTAGGGCGGCAGGGATCAATTCCGGTCTTGCAACCCCGGATACCCCGCGCTATAGCGCCCGCCTCGCGGTTGAAAGCGGCGCCCCGGCGCCCTATCTCATGCCCGGCGTGGATGCATAGCTCAGTTGGTAGAGCAGCTGACTCTTAATCAGCGGGTCCTAGGTTCGAGCCCTAGTGCATCCACCACTTCTCCCTCCCGAAACCGGAAATCACGCGCCCGGCGCGAAGTCGGCGACGAGGTCGTGGCGGTCGCCGGGGAACAGTTGCGAGACGCTCGTCACAGGGTCGCCGCCGCGCCAAGTCCAGCGTTCGATGCGCAGGCACGCGGTGCGCGGGATGCCGAGCAGGCGCGCTTCTGCGGCGGTGGGCATCACGGCGCTGATGCGGTGCCGCGCCTCGCTCCACGGCACGCGTTTCAAGAGCCACGTGCCGGGCGCTTCATCCGCGAACGTCTCGGCTTGGGCCTCGGGCACGGCGGCGAGCGAAATCTCGCGCTGCTCGATGCAATAGGGCTCATCGCCCGCGTGGTGCAGGCCGGTGACGACGACGCTGCCGTCCTGCACCTCGCGCTTCAGCCGCTGCCAGCGATAGGCAAGGCCGCGTTCGGCGACGACCTTTGCAAGGTCCGGCACTTCCAGAACCGCGGAATGCACGCGCGGGTGCGCGACGAACGATCCGGCCTTGCGCCGCCGCTCGATGAGGCCTGCCCGCGCGAGCATCTCCAGCGCCTTGCTCACCGTGGCGCGCGAGCAGCCGTAGGCGCGGACGAGCTCGTGCTCGAAGGGAATGCGGTCCCCCGGCTTCCATTCGCTCGAACGGATTCGGCCCTCGATGTCGGCGCGGATGCGCTCGCCGGGCTTCACGCGGCGAGACGCTCCAGCGCCGCCGCATAACGCGCCGCGATCGCTTCCCGCGCGACATGGCGACCGCCTTCCACCTGCCGCACGCCGCCGGCCCAGACCGCGTCCACACAGCCCGCGCCGCCCGCGAAGATCCAGCTGTCGAGAATCATGTCGCTTTTTCTTGCGGCGAGCGCCGGATGGCAAGCGTCGAGCGCGACGATATCGGCGGGCATCCCCGCGGCGAGACCGTGCTTCGCGCCAAGAGCCTGTGCCCCGCCCGCGAGCGCCGCGCCGAACAGCCGCTCGCCGACGGAAGCCGTCTCCTCGCAGCCGAGGATGTTGCGGCGGCGATGGTGAAGCCGCTGGCTGTACTCGATCATGCGAAGCTCGCCCGCCGCATCGACGAGGATGTTGGAGTCGGTGCCGGTGCCGATCCGGCCATCGAGCGCCAGATACGCTG
>JACFNY010000132.1:1850-6184 GCA_019454625.1 Sphingomonadaceae bacterium | reverse complement strand
CAGCGCCGAGCCAGTCGGCGCGGGTGGTGGCGAAGCCCTCCTCGCGCCAGCGGCGGCGGTGCGCGGCGAAGGCCTCGGCCAGCGTTTCGCACGCCTCGCGCGCGGACGGCGGCACGATGCCCGCCGCCGCAAGGCTCGTCGCCGGGCGCTCGGTGCCTTCCGGGAAATGCGCGAGGTTGAGACCGATGCCGACGATGACGCCCTCGGCGTGGCCTTCGAGCAGAATGCCCGCGAGCTTCACGCCGTCCAGCAGCAGGTCGTTCGGCCATTTGAGCGACAGGCGATCCCGCGGCACCCAGCGGGCGACGGTATCGAGCAGCGCGTTGGCGGCCACGAACGAGAGCTGCTGCGCCGCGCCCTCCCCCGGCTGCGGCGCGGCGAAGGTGCTGGTGAAGAGGTTGCCGGTCTCCGACGTCCACGCCCGCGCGCGGCGGCCGCGCCCCGCCGTCTGGCGATCGGCGCGGACCCACAGCCCGTCCTCCGGGTGCTCGGCGATCCAGTCGTTGGTGCTGCCGGTCTCGGCGAGATCGACGATGCGAACGCTCATCCGGTGACGATGATGCGCGCCGCCGCCGTCGCCCACGCCACCAGCGGCGCGATGGCGAGCATCCCCACGGGCGAGCAGAACACCGCCGCCGCCGTGAGCACGATGCCGTTGACGCGGCTGTCACCGGGCGCAAGCGTGCCGACCGGCTCGTCGAAATAGGCGAGCTTGACGATACGCAGGTAGTAATAGGCGCCGACCACGGACGTGACGACGCCGATCACCGCGAGCACGTACATCCCGGCGTCGATGGCGGCGTTGAACACGCTGAACTTCGGCCAGAAGCCGAGCATCGGCGGGATTCCGGCGAGGCTGAACATGAACACCGCGAGCGCTGCGGCAAGGCCGGGGCGCGTCTTCGAAAGGCCCGCGAAGCGCGCGAGGTCATCGACGGGCTTGTCGTCCTTGTCGCGGAGTGCCAGCACGACGAGGAACGAGCCGACCGTCATCGCCGCATAGATGCCCATGTAGAAGAGCACGCCCGCGATGCCTGCTTCCGTGCCCGCGGCAAGGCCGATGAGCGCGAAGCCGACGTTGTTGATCGACGAGTAGGCGAGCAGGCGCTTGATGCTGGTCTGCCCGATGGCGCCGACCGCGCCGAGGATCATCGAGGCGACCGCCGCGAAGGCGATGATCTGCCGCCACTCGTCGGCAAGACCGCCGAAGCCTTCGACGGCGACGCGGACGAGAAGGCCCATCGCGGCCACTTTCGGGGCGGAGGCGAAGAAGGCGACGACCGGCGTCGGCGCGCCCTCGTAGACATCCGGCGTCCACATGTGGAACGGCACGGCGCTGATCTTGAAGGCGAGGCCTGCGAAGATGAAGACGAGGCCGAAAACGACGCCGATCGACGCCTGGCCCTCAAGCTGCGTGCCGAGCGCGACGAAGTTCGTGCTGCCGACGAAGCCGTAGATGAGGCTGATGCCGTAGAGCAGGATGCCGCTCGCCAGCGCGCCGAGCACGAAATACTTGAGTCCGGCCTCCGAGGACTTCGCCTCGTTGCGGTGGAAGGCGGCGAGCACATAGGCGGCGAGGCTCTGGAGCTCGAGGCCGACATAGAGCGACAGCAGGTCGTTCGCCGACACCATCATGCCCATGCCGAGCGCGCCGAGCATCAGCAGCACGGGATATTCGAACTTGTCCGAATGCGCGCGCCGCAGATACGGGATCGCGATCACCGTGCAGACGGCAGCCGCGCCGTAGACGACCGTTTTCAGGTAATCTGAGAACAGGTCGGCGACGTAGAGCCCGTCGAAAGCGAAGGCGCGCGGCGCATCGTCGATCATGAACAGGCCGGCGACGGCGTAGATGACGACGGCGAGCCACGACAAGAGGCCGAGGCTACGGTCGCCCCGGAACGTGCCGATCATCAGCAGCGCCATCGCGCCGAGGGCGAGGACGATTTCCGGTGCGGCGATGCCGAGCGATTGCGCGAGCGGCTGCATCAGTGGGTCTCCCCCGGGATACGGGTCTCGGTTTGGGGTTTGGCCTCAGCCGACTTCACGACCGACTGCTGGTGCGGCACGGTCGGCTCCAGCCGGGCGACGATCGCCGCCACGGGCGCACGCACGGGGTCGATGAACACGTTCGGCGCGACGCCCATCCACAGCACGAACACGGCGATGGGGGCGAGGCAGAGCACCTCGCGGAAGGACAGGTCCGGCATCGCGCGCACCTCGTCCTTGGTCGCCGCGCCGAACATCACCTTGCGGTAGAGGTAGAGCATGTAGGCGGCGCCGAGGATGATGCCCGTGCAGATCACGGCGGTGGCGAAGGTGGACGTGCGGAACGCGCCGAGCATGACGAGGAACTCGCCGATGAAGCCGCTGGTGCCGGGAAGGCCCACCGAGGCCATCGTGAACAGCATGAACAGGATCGCATAGCGCGGCATGATTGTGGCGACGCCGCCGTAGGCGTCGATGTCGCGCGTGTGCAGCCGGTCGTAGACGACGCCGACGCAGAGGAAGAGCGCCCCCGAGACGAGGCCGTGGCTGAGCATCACGACGATCGAGCCCTCGAGCGCCTGCTGGTTGAAGCCGAACAGGCCCACGGTGACGAACGCCATGTGCGCGACCGACGAATAGGCGATCAGCTTCTTCATATCCTGCTGCGCGAGCGCGACGAGCGAGGTGTAGACGACCGCGATCATCGAGAGCGCGAAGACGATCCACATCAGCTCCGCCGAGGCCGCCGGGAACATCGGCAGCGAGAAGCGGATGAAGCCGTAGCCGCCCATCTTGAGGAGCACGCCCGCGAGGATCACCGAGCCCGCGGTCGGCGCCTGCACGTGCGCGTCGGGCAGCCACGTGTGCACCGGCCACATCGGCATCTTCACCGCGAAGCTCGCGAAGAAGGCGAGCCACAGCCACGTCTGCACTTGCGGATCAAAATCGTGGGTGAGCAGCGCGGGGATGTAGGTCGTGCCCGCGACGCGCGCCATGTAGAGCATGGCGAGCAGCATCAGCACCGAGCCGAGCAGCGTGTAGAGGAAGAACTTGTAGCTCGCGTAGATGCGGTCCTTGCCGCCCCAGATGCCGATGATGAGGTACATCGGGATGAGGCCGCCTTCGAAGAAGACGTAGAACAGGAACAGGTCGGTCGCCGCGAAGACGCCGATCATCAGCGATTCCATGAGCAGGAACGCCGCCATGTATTCCGGCACGCGCTTCCCGATCGAGGTCCACGAGGCGAGGATGCAGATCGGCATCAGGAACACGCTGAGCGCGATGAGGACGAGGCTGATGCCGTCGATGCCGAGCGACCACGAGAAGTACGGCTCGAACAGCGGCAGGCTCTCCGCGTACTGGAAGCTCGCCGAGCCGACATCGAAGCGCGCCCACAGGACGATGCCGAGCACCAGCTCGGCGAGCGTGACGGCGAGCGCGCCCCAGCGCGCCGCGTTCGCCCGCGCATCCTCGTCGCCGGGGACGAACAGCAGCAGCGTCGCCGCCGCGAGCGGCAGCAGGATCATCAGGGAAAGGATCGGGAAGTCCATTATTCGCCGCCCAGCATCTTCGGGAGGAACCACGCTGCCGCGGCGGCGAGGCCGATCAGCATCACGAACGCATAGGTGTAGAGGTAGCCGGTCTGAAGCCGCCGGGCGATGCCGGAACCGCTGACCACCAGGGCCGCGAGGCCGTTGGGACCGAAGCGGTCGATGGTGCCCTCGTCACCGGTCTTCCAGAGCATACGGCCGAGCCACTTCGCCGGGCGCACGAAGACCGCGTCGTACAGCTCGTCGAAGTACCACTTGTTGAACAGGAAGGCGTGGAGACCCCGGAACATCGCGACGAAGCGCGCGGGCGCGGCCGGATCGCGGATGTAGTTGTTCCACGCGACGGCAAGGCCGAGCAGCATGACGGCGGCGGGCGACAGCTTCACCCACAGCGGCACATGATGCGAGGCTTCGGCGAGGTGCGCGTCGAACGCCAGCGCGCCCTTCCAGAACGCCGCGCCGCCTTCCGCGTCGATGAACGCGTGGTGGAAGAGGAAGCCCGCGAACACCGCGCCGAGCGACAGGATGCCGAGCGGGATCAACATGCTCGCCGGGCTCTCGTGCGGATGATAGCCGAGCGTGCCGTCGTCGTGGGCATGGTGATCGTCATGCGCATGGTCATGACCGTGGTCGCCGTGCGCGGCGTGCCGGATATGCTCGCTCCTGGACCAGCGCGGTTTCCCGAAGAAGGTGAGGAACACGAGCCGCCACGAATAGAAGCTGGTGAGCAGCGCCGCGAAGACGCCGACCGCGAAGGCGACGTAGCCCGCCTGCGTGCCCGCCGCGAAGGCGCTC
>JACFNY010000132.1:0-1840 GCA_019454625.1 Sphingomonadaceae bacterium | reverse complement strand
GGAGTAGAAGCCCGCGAAGCCGAACACGCCGATGATGCCGACGCCCGTGATGGCGAGCGTGCCGATGGTCATCGCCCAGAAGGTGAGCGGGATGTGCTTACGAAGCGCGCCGTAGTAGCGCATGTCCTGCTCGTGGTGCATCGCGTGGATCACGCTGCCCGCGCCGAGGAACAGCAGCGCCTTGAAGAAGGCGTGCGTGAACAGGTGGAACATCGCCGCGCCGACGGCGCCCACGCCCAGCGCGACGAACATGAACCCGAGCTGCGAGCAGGTGGAATAGGCGATGACGCGCTTGATGTCGTGCTGCGTGGTGCCCACGGTCGCCGCGAACAGCGCCGTCGCCGCGCCCACGTAAGTCACGACGCCCAGCGCGATCTCGCTCGTCTCGAACAGCGGCGACAGGCGGCAGACCATGAACACGCCCGCCGTGACCATCGTGGCGGCGTGGATCAGCGCGGAGACCGGCGTCGGGCCCTCCATCGCGTCCGGCAGCCAGGTGTGGAGGCCGAGCTGCGCCGACTTGCCCATCGCGCCGATGAACAGCAGCAGGCAGAGCGCCGTCAGCGTATCGACCTGCGCGCCGAGGAATTCGAAGGTCGAGCCCTGATAGTCCGGCGCGGCCGCGAGAATGGCCGCGATGTCCGTGGTGCCGAACACCATGAACACGCCGAAGATGCCGAGCGAGAAGCCGAAGTCGCCCACGCGGTTCACGACGAACGCCTTGACGGCGGCCGCGTTCGCGGAGGGCTTGTGATACCAGAAGCCGATGAGCAGGTAGGACGCGAGGCCGACGCCCTCCCAGCCGAAGAACATCTGCACGAGGTTGTCCGCCGTCACCAGCATCAGCATCGCGAAGGTGAACAGCGACAGGTACGAGAAGAAGCGCGGCTGGTCCGGGTCTTCCGCCATGTACCCCCACGAATAGAGGTGCACGAGCGCGGAGACGGTGGTGACGACCACCAGCATCACGGCGGTGAGCGTGTCGAGACGGAGCGACCATTCGACGACGAGGCCGCCCGAGCGGAACCATTCCATCACCGGCTGGCCCTCGACGGGCTGGCCCGACAGGACCGGGATGAAGATCGCCCACGACAGCGCGCAGGCGACGAACAGGCCGCCCGTGGTGATCGCCTTGGCGGCGGTGTTGCCGATGGCGCGGTTGCCGAGGCCTGCGACGATCGCGGCCAGAAGCGGCAGGAAAACGATAGTGTGAAGCACGGCCCGCCCCTCAGCCCTTCATCATGTTGATGTCGTCGACGGCGATGGTGCCGCGGCCACGGAAATAGACGACGAGGATCGCGAGGCCGATGGCAGCCTCGCCCGCCGCGACGGTAAGCACGAACATCGCGAACACCTGCCCGACGAGATCGCCGAGGAACGCCGAGAACGCCACGAGGTTGATGTTCACCGCGAGCAGGATCAGCTCGATCGACATCAGGATGATGATGACGTTCTTGCGATTGAGGAAGATGCCGAGCACGCCGAGGACGAACAGGATCGCCGCGACCGTGAGATAGTGGGTGATGCCGATCATTTGAGTTTCACCCCCTCGCCCACCGGGACACTGACGACATCGACCGCGTCCTCGGGCCGCACGGCGTTCTGGCGCGCGATGCTCTGCTTCCTGACGCCGGTGCGCTGGCGGTGCGTCAGCACGATCGCGCCGATCATGGCGACCAGCAGCACCATGCCCGCCGCCTGGAAGATATAGACGTATTTCGTGTAGATGAGCGCACCGAGCGCCTCGGTGTTCGTGACGTCGCCCGCCGCCGAAACCGGCGCCGCCGCGACCGCCTGCGCGCCCGCGCCGAGCTGCCACGCCGTGCCCGCGATCACCAGC
>JACFNY010000131.1 GCA_019454625.1 Sphingomonadaceae bacterium | reverse complement strand
AGACGCCCTGAGGAAGGCGTGCGGCTTCTGCTGCCTCTGCGAGGAGCAGCGATTCGAACGGCGTGAACGGGGAGGGTTTCAGCACCACGCTGTTGCCCATCACGAGCGCCTGCATGGATTTGACGACGCCCATCAGCAGCGGAAAATTATAGGGCGTGATGACGGAAACGACGCCGATCGGTTCGCGTACCACGACGCCCGCACCGACATTGGCGGTGCCGTCCGGTAGCGGCACGGTTTCAAGCGGGAGGTTACGGTCGAGATCGGTGCGGGCGAGCGACAGGATCGCACGTCCGACCGCGACGGACGTGTCATAGCCGACCGCGCGCGCAATGCCCTGCGCCACACCGGTTTCGGTGACGATCAGCCGGACGATCACATCGCCGCGTTCGGCGAGCCATGCGACGAACGGCTCCAGGCGTGCGGCGCGCTCGGCGGTTGAAAGACGCGGCCACGGTCCGTGATCGAAGGCGTGGCGCGCTGCGGCAATCGCAGCGACCACCTCGCACACGCCGCCAACCGGGGCACGCCCGAAAACCGACTCTGTTGCGGGATCAGGGATTTCGTCGAACGCGTCCGTGGACGGCGCCAGCCATTCGCCGCCCACGTACAGGCGATGATAGCTGCTGAACGGAATCTCGGCTGAAGCCACCGGCGCTCACCTCCCACGACCACACACCCGGCGATCTTCTGTCGCCATTTTTGCATGGTGGTGCATATTTTTGAGAGGGTCAAGCGAAAGCGCGAAAATCCTCTTCGGTGTCGACGTCGCGTTGAAGGCCGGGGCGGCGCACGCAGGCGACCCGGAGGCGGGCTTCCTCGGCCGCTTGCCGGTGCGCGAAAGCGCTGTTTTCCCCGTAGAGATAAGGGATTGCCGCAGGCGGCGAGACGAGGAGGGCATTGGTGCCGAGGTCTGCGTGATCGGGTGCGATCACGCAGACAGGTGCGTCACTTGCCGCATCGAGCATGGCGAGAAGGTCATCCGTTTCGAGCAGCGGCAAATCGGTGCTGAGCGACAGCACCGCTGTTGCGCCCTGCTCCCGTGCGTAAGCCGCAGCCTGCGCAAGCGCGGCGTTCAGCGTGTGGCCGCACTCCTCCAGGAATATCGCGCCCGCTGCCTTTGCCAGATCGCGGACCTCTGCCGCACGGCTGACGACGAGGATGCGCGCTGAGGAGACGACAGCGGCGGCGATGCCCAGAACATGGGCGAACATCCGCCGATTGAAGGCTTCGCGTTCGATTGGAGAGAGTGTGTCGGCGAGGCGGCTCTTGCCTTCGCCGAACGGGCGGACGGGGATGATGATCCACACCGACATGCCGCTATCGTGCGCTGAGGGTGCGGGCGAAATCCAGCGTGATCTGTGCGAGGCGCTCGCGGTCTGCGGCGTCGCGCATCAGCGTGTCGTCGGCATGGATCGCGGGGCCGTTGCAGGGCAGGGCGGCGTCGGCGCGGTCGATGACGAGGCCGTCGAGGAAGTTGACATAGTAGTCGGCGAGGGCGGATGGCGCGGCTTCGAAGCCGCGCTCGTTCATGATCTTTGCAGCTGGACCCTTCACCGCCTTGCCGCCGATGAAGGGCGACACGGCCACCACCGGCACGCGCCGGGCTTCGAGCGCGCGGCGGATGCCGGGGATGGCGAAGATCGGCCCGATGCTGAGGATCGGGTTCGATGGGCAGATAATTATTGCCTCAAGTGCAGGATTGGAAAGCGCTTCCGCGAGCGCCGGGGACGGGGCCGCCGCATCGGCGCCGTCGTAGCGGATGGAAAGGAAGCGGGGCGCGCAGCGGCGGCGGACGAAATAGTCCTGAAACGCGAGCTCGCCCTCGTCCGTTTCGACGACGGAGCGGACGGGATCGTCGCTGACCGGCACGATGCGGTGACGGATGCCGAGCCGCTGCGCGAAGCGCGCGCTGATTTCGGATAGCGTGTGAGTTTTCAGGAGCTGCGTGCGTAGCACGTGCAGCGCCATGTCGCGGTCGCCGAGATTGAACCAGTCCTCGCCGCCGAGGGTCCGGAGCATCGCCATGAAGTTCCACGTCTCACCCTCGATGCCCCAGCCCTGCGCGCGGTTGGCGAGGCCCGCGAGCGTGTAGGTGACGGTGTCGAGGTCCGGGCAGACGGTGAGGCCGAGATGCTCGAAATCGTCGCCGACATTGACGGCGATCAGAAGCTCTTCGGGCGGAAGCACGGCGGCGAGACCGGCGGCGAGCTTCGCGCCGCCGACGCCGCCCGCGAGCGCGACGATCACGGGAACAGGTCCAGCGCGCGCGGGCGCACCAGCTCCGCCGCATTGCCCTCACGCCGCGCGTAGGGAACGCCGCGCACGATCGCGAGCGGGCGGCCTTCGCCCGCCTGCCCCATCACAAGCGAGGCGGCGGCGGCGATCTCGTCGGCAAGGCCGAGCTCGCTGGTTTCGAGGCGGCGGCCGTAGATGTCGGGCGTGCCGCGCAGGTCGAGCAGCGCGGGGAGACCGGCAGCGCCGATGGCGGTGCCGGTCGTGCCGTTGCGCCATGCGCGGCCGAGGCTGTCGATGACGAGCACGGCGACGTCGGCGCCGGCCCTCGCGCGGAGCGCATCGCGCAGCGCCGCCGCGCTCGCGTCGGGATCGCGGGGCAGCAGAAGCGCGGCGGGGCGGGCGTGGTCGATGTTCGACTGGTCGATGCCGGCGTTCGCCAGCACGAGGCCGAGGCGGTGGCGGACGATGAGCACGCCCCTCCGCACGCGCATCACCTCGTCGGTTTCCGAAAGCACGAGTTCGACGAGGCGCGGGTCCTTGTCGCACTCTGCGGCGAGTTCGACGGCGCGCGGGGAGGGCGTGACCGTGTCGAGCGGAACGAGGCGGCCTTCGGCCTTCGAGACGATCTTCTGCGCGAGCACGACGATGTCGCCGTCTTCCGGCGTATGCGCCGCAAGGACGAGCGTCGCGAGGTCGTCGCCCGCGGCGACCTGCGGCACGCCGTCCGGTGCGAACACCGTTATCGTTGCGCCGGAGCGTGTCATGGCTGCGTTGCCGTCAGATGCCTGTGATGCGGATACCCGATCCCGGCACCTTGTACTTGCGGTTGAGCGCGATCAACACCGAAGTCAGCCCTTCCGCGACGACCGAGTTCGCGAGCGGCCCCGCGTTCCATGCCTTGAGGCCGATCGCCTCGGCGAGCGCAACGACAGTATCCGCCGTCTCGGCATCGTCGGCGCAGACGAGGACGTCGCATTCGATTTCCTCGTCGAGCTTCGTCAGGTGGTGCGCGGAGATGTTCTGGAACGCCGAGACGACCTTTACGCCCTCGCCGAGCAGCTTCTGCACGGCTTCCACCGCCGAGCCGCCCTCGGGAAGCTGCACGCGGCTCACCTTCGGGGGCACGAGCGGCACGGTGACGTCGATGAGGATCTTGCCTTCAAGCTGCGTGCGAACCTCCTGCACGGTCGATTGCTGGGCGGCGTAGGGCACGGCGAGCACGACGATGTCGGCCTTCGCGGCGGCGTCCGCATTGGCGGCGCCGGTGACGGCCGCGCTGCCCAGCGTTTCGTTCATCGCGGCGGCGGCTTCGGCGGCGCGCTCCGCCGTGCGGCTGCCGACGATCACCGGATAACCGCGATGCGCCCAGCGCAGCGCGAGGCCACCGCCTTCCTTGCCCGTGCCGCCGAGGACCGCGATGGTCGGCTTCGCTTCACCCTGCATACTCGAACTCCTTGCCCAAGGTCTTGTCTCCGCGCTTTTGCGGCGGTGTGAGAATGATCGGCGCGAGGTCCGCGGCCTCGCGGCCCTTGCGGCGCGCGGTCTCGCTCACCTCGCCGTAAAGCGTCGTGCGTTGGCGCGGTGTGCGCCCGATCGAACGGATCAGCGCGTCCATCGCGGCGGGCGGCATCTCCTGCCCGTGCTGCGTGCCCGCCGCGCGCGAAATGCTTTCGTTCATCAGCGTGCCGCCGAGGTCGTTCGCGCCCGATGCGAGGCAGGCGGCGACGCCCGCCGGGCCGAGTTTGACCCAACTCGTCTGGATGTTCGGAATCAGCGGATTGAGGGCGAGGCGGGCGACGGCGTGCATCAGCCGCACCTCGCGGAAGGTCGGCCCGCGCCGCGTCTCTCCGCGCACGCCCATGGGCGCTTCCATGTGCACGAACGGCAGCGGCACGAATTCCGTGAAGCCGCCGGTTTCGGCCTGGAGATCGCGGATGTGCAGCAGGTGGCGCGCCCAGTGCGCGTAGGTCTCGACATGGCCGAACATGATCGTCGCGGTGGTGCGAAAGCCGACCTTGTGGGCGGTGCCGACGACATGCAGCCATTCCGCCGTGTTCAGCTTGTCCGGGCAGATGATGCGGCGCACCTCGTCGTCGAGGATTTCGGCGGCGGTGCCGGGGAGGGTGCCGAGGCCCGCGTCCTTCAGGCGGCGGAGGAAATCCTCGACGGAAAGGCCGAGCGTTTCCGCGCCGTGCGCGACTTCGAGCGGCGAGAAGGCGTGGAGATGAATGTCCGGCACGGCGGCGCGGGCGGTGCGCGCGAGCGTGAGATAGGTCTCGCCCGTGTAGCGCGGATGGATGCCACCTTGCAGGCAGACCTCCGTGCCGCCGCGCGCCCACGCCTCCTCCGTGCGCCGCGCCACTTCGGCGAGGTCGAGGTCGTAGGGCTGGCCGCGCAGCGTGTCCGACGTCTTGCCCTTGGAGAAGGCGCAGAAGCCGCACTTGTAGGCGCAGATGTTGGTGTAGTTGATGTTGCGGTTGACGACATAGGTGACGGTGTCGCCGTTCACCGCGCGACGGAGTTCGTCCGCGCTTTCACAGATATGTTCGAGATCGACATCGCGTGCCTCGAACAGCGCGGCGAGGGCGGCCTCGTCCGGGCGTTCTCCGGCGAGCGCGCGGTTCACCGTCGCCGCGATGCCGGGATCGAGCGCGGCAAGACAAGGCGCTTCGGGCGGACGATCGGGGAGGGCGAGACCGGGAGACCAATTGTCGGCGCGCGCGAAGCCGGAGGTGTCGGCGGCGGCGCGCACGTGGCGCTGCATCGCCGCATCCTGCCAGCGCGCGTTCTCTGCGACGTAGGCGGGATAAACCGGGAGGCGGGGGACGAGGATGCGGTTCGCGCGCGCCGTCGCGGCGCGTAGCTGCTGCACGGCGGGCCACGGCGCTTCGGGATTCACGTGATCGGGCGTGACCGGCGACACGCCGCCCCAGTCGTTGATGCCCGCGTCGACGAGACGCGGGAAATCGTTCGCTGAGAGGTTCGGCGGCACCTGAATGTTCATGGCCGGGCCGAGCAGGATGCGCGCGGCGGCGGCGGTCCAGAGCAGGTCGTCCATGTCCGGCTCCGGCGCGTCCGCCATCACGGTGCGCGGCTTGGCCCGGAAGTTCTGGACGATAACCTCCTGGATATGGCCGTGGCGGGCGTGAAGGTCGCGGATCGCGACGAGCGCGTCCAGCCGTTCGGCGCGCGTCTCGCCGATGCCGATGAGGATGCCGGTGGTGAACGGGATCGCAAGCTCGCCCGCGATGCGGATGGTCTTGAGGCGAACCTCCGGCCGCTTGTCGGGCGAGCGATAATGCGCGCCGCCCTTTTCGCACAGGCGGTCCGAAACCGATTCGAGCATCAGCCCCTGCGAGGCGGAGACGGGGCGCAGCATCGCCATCTCCTCGCGGGTCATCACGCCCGCGTTGATGTGCGGCAGCAGGCCCGTCTCGTCGCGGACGGCGGCGGCGACCTCGGCGTGGGAGGATAGGGTGGTCTCGTGCCCGAGCGCGGCGAGCTCGTCGCGCGCGGCCTTGAAGCGCAGCTCCGGCTTGTCGCCGAGCGTGAACAGCGCCTCGGTGCATCCGGCCGCCTTTCCGGCGCGCGCGATGTCCAGCACCTGTTCGCGGGTGAGGTAGCACGCCTCGCCGCGGCGCGGAGGCTGGGAGAAGGTGCAGTAGTGGCAGAGGTTGCGGCAAAGCTGCGTCAGCGGGATGAAGACCTTCGGCGACCAGCTCTGGATGCGGCCGTGGCCCGCGTCGCGCAGCGCCGAGGCGCGGGCCAGCATCTCGGGAAGCGGCATCGCCAGCAGCGATTCGGGCCTGATCTCCGCCATCTCAGCCGACCCGGTCGTATTCGACATCGTATTCGGGCGCGGCTTCGGCGGCGTGCGTTTCGGTGTCCGTGGGCGGCATTTCGATGATCGCGACGACGCTGCGCGCGAAATGGTCCAGCGTCTTTTCCGCGTCCCATGTCGGGTGGCGGCGGCTTTCGTCGGCCAGCGCGCGCTGGCGGGCCGAAAGCACG
>JACFNY010000130.1 GCA_019454625.1 Sphingomonadaceae bacterium | reverse complement strand
GGCGGCGACTGCGTCTAAGGTCGCCGCCGTGATCCTCCGTCTCGCCATCCTTGCCGCGCTTCTGGTGCTGCCCGCAGCGCCGGCCTCGGCGGCCGTGTCGCTGATGCAGCGCGGCTGGCCGGTGACGGCGACCGCGATCATCGGCGCGGCGTGGCTGGCGTTCGCGGTGTGGGCGGTGATCCGCTCGGCGCGGGCGCGCGTGCAAGCGGAGATGGCGAAGGAGTGGGGGCTGCGGCTGCGCGGCCTGCTCACCACCACGCCCGGCGCCTATCTCGTCGTCGGCGAGGACGGCGCGGCCTCCTGCTCGGACACGCTGCGCTCGTGGCTCGGGCTCGACCGCAAGGTGGCGCGGCTCGACGATCTGCTCGGCACCGGCGAAAGCGGCCTCTCGCCCGACGATTTCTCGGCGCTGAGCGCGGCGATCCAGGCGCTCGCCATTTCCGGCGCGCCGTTCCGCATCATCGTTTCGGCGGTCGGCGACCGCGTGCTGACGGCGGAAGGCAAGACCGCCCCGCCGCAGCTCGCGGGCGATCGCGGCATCGTCGTGTGGTTTTCGGATTCGAGCGGCGCGCACCGCCGGACGGAGACGCTGGAGGCGGACCGCGACGGTCTCAGGCGCACGCTTGCCGCATCGACCGCGGTGATCGACGCGGCGCCGATCCCGATGTGGCGGCGCGGGGTCGATCAGCGCCTCGTTCAGGTGAACCGCGCCTACGCCGAGGCGGTGGAGGCCGAAAGCCCCACCGCGGCCGTCCGGCTCGGCATCGAGCTCGTGTCGAACCCGCTGTCGGCGACGCCGCAGTCGGCGGCGCGCATGGCGCTCGCCACCGGCCTGCCGCAGGTGCGCGAGGAACCGGCGATCGTCGGCGGCGAGCGCCGCATGATGCGGATCATCGACAAGCCGCTCGAGACCGGCGAGGTCGCGGGCTACGCCATCGACGTCAGCGAGCGCGACGAGGCGGTGAGCGAGCTCGAACGCTTCGTCGCCGCGCAGACCGCGACGTTCGACCGCCTGTCCTCCGGCGTCGCCCGTTTCGGCGCGGACCGTGCGCTCCTGTTCTGGAACACGGCGTTCGCGGCGCTGTTCCGGCTTGACGCGTCGTTCCTCGACGAGGGCCCGGAATTCGACCGGCTGTTCGAGCGGATGCACGAGCAGCGCCGCCTGCCAGAGCAGCGCGATTTCCCGAGCTGGCGCCGCGCGCGCCGCGCCTGGTTCACCAGCCAGATGGAGAACGCCGAGGAGACGTGGGTGCTTCCCGACACCACCGTGCTCCGCGTCATCGCGCAGCCGAGCCCTGACGGCGGGCTCCTCCTCATCTTCGAGGACCGCTCCGAGCAGCTTCGCCTCGCAAGCTCGCGCGACACGCTGCTGCGCGTGCAGGAAGCGACGCTCAACAACCTCCACGAGGCCGTCGCCGTGTTCGCCGCCGACGGGCGCGTGCAGCTCTACAACAGCGTGTTCGCCGATCTCTGGAACATCGACGAGGGACACCTCGCGACAAAGCCGCACGTCGACGAGCTTGCCGATCCCGCCGCGCCGCCGCGCGAGGAGCACGCGTGGCTCGGCCTGCTGCGCGATCTCATCCAGGCCTCCACCGTGGGGCGGCAGGCGAAGGCGGGGCGCGTCGATTTCGCGGGCGAACGCGTGCTCCAGTATGCGGCGGTGCCGCTGCCGGACGGCAACGCGCTCATCACCTTCCTCGACATCACCGACTCGACGCGCATCGAGAATGCGCTGCGCGAGCGCAACGAGGCGCTGGAAGCGGCGGACCGGCAGAAGTCCGCGTTCGTCGAGAACATGTCCTATGAACTGCGCACGCCGCTCACCGCGATCAGCGGGTTCGCCGAGATGCTCGCGCAGGGCTATGTCGGCGGCCTGTCGCCGAAGCAGGAAGACTATATCCGCTCGATCCTGATCTCGTCGGACCGGCTGCAACTGCTCATCAACGACATCCTCGACCTTGCCGTCACCGAGGCGGGCGCGCTCGCGCTCGATATCCGCGCCGTGGCGGTGGCCGAGCTCGTCGAAAGCGTCGCGACGATGACGCGCGGTTTCGCCGAGGATCGCGGCCTCGCGTTCGAAACCAGCGTGCCGGCGGACGCGGGCGTCATCGACGGCGACCCCGTGCGCCTGAAGCAGGCGCTGTTCAACCTCGTGAACAACGCGATCCGCTTCACGCCTTCGGGCGGCCGCGCCGCCGTCTATGTCGAAAGCGCGGCCGACAGCGTCGTCGTGCGCGTCAGCGACAACGGCATCGGCATCCCGGACGACGAGCAGGAACTGGTGTTCGACCGTTTCCGCAAGGGCTCCAACGCCACCGCCAGTCAGGGCGTCGGCCTCGGCCTGTCGCTGGTGCGCGACGTCATCGAGCTGCACGGCGGCCGGGTGGAACTCGACTCGCGCCTCGGCGAGGGCACGACGGTCAGCCTGCACAGCCCGCGCCGTCACCGGGACAAGGCGTGACGGCGCTTGCGGACGAAGCCGCGACGGACGCCTTCGGACGCCGTCTTGCCGCCCGCCTCGCGCCGGGCGATGTGGTTCTGCTCTCGGGCGATCTCGGCGCGGGCAAGACGGCGCTGGCTCGGGGCATCCTTGCGGGCCTCGGGCACGCGGGCGAGGTGCCGAGCCCGACCTTTACGCTCGTGCAGAGCTACGAACCGCCCGGCGTTCGCCTCCCGGTCTGGCACGTCGATCTCTACCGGCTCGAAGACCCGGGCGAGGTGGAGGAACTCGGCCTCGACGAGATTCTGGCGGACGGCGCGCTCCTCATCGAATGGCCGGAGCGCGCGGGCGCACGCTGGCCGGAAGCGCTGCACCTGACGCTCACCGGCACGGGGGCGGCAAGCCGCCGCTTGACAGCGCGCGTGCCGCCCGCTTGGGAAGCGCGATGGCCGATCTGAACCTGCCCGCCGGGGCACGCGCTTTCCTCGATGCGAACGGATGGGGCGGTGCGGGAATCGCGCCGCTCGCCGGGGACGCCTCGTTTCGCCGCTATTTCCGCCTGCGCGACGGCGAGCGCCGCGCCGTGCTGATGGACGCGCCGCCGCCGAGCGAGAACTGCGCGGCGTTCGTCGCGATCGACGCCTACCTCGCGGCGCGCGGCGTCAGCGTGCCGCGCGTCTTCGCCGCTGCGCCGGAGCCGGGTCTCGCGCTCCTCGAGGACCTCGGCGATTCGATGTTCGTGCGCGCCATCGAAGGCGGCGCCGACGAGGCGGAGCTTTACCGCGCGGCGACGGACGTGCTCGCGCATCTCCATGCCGAGCCGATGGCGGAAAGCGTCGCGGGCCACGCGGTCGGCCCCTATGCCGAGGAACGCATGGCGCGCGAGGTCGCGCTGGTGCTGGACTGGCAGTGGCCGGAGCTGATGGGCGGCGCGGCGGACGATGCCCTGCGCGCGTCCTACGCGGCGGCGTGGGCCGAGGTCTGGCCGTTCGCCCGCGCGCACGACGACCGGCTCGTCCAGCTCGATTACCACTCGCCGAACCTGATGTGGCTGCCGGGGCGCGCGGGCCTCGCCCGCGTCGGCGTGCTCGATTTCCAGGACGCGATGCGCGGCCCCGCCGCCTACGATCTCGTGTCGCTGATCCAGGACCCGCGCCGCGACGTGCCGCCCGCGCTGGAGCCGGAACTCGTCGCCCGCTACCTCGCCGCGCGGCCGGAATTCGACCGCGATGCCTTCGCGGCGAGCTACGCCGTGCTCGGCGCGCAGCGCGCGGCGCGCATTCTCGGCGTGTTCGTGCGGCTGTGGCGGCGCGACGGCAAGCCCGGCTACCTCCGCCACGTCCCGCGCGTCTGGTCGCTGCTCGACCGCAATCTCGCGCACCCGGCGCTTGCGCCCGTGGCGCGCTGGTTCGATGCGAACCTGCCCCTGCCGGTGCGCCGCGACTTCGCGGGTGTGGCATGAAAAAGCACCGCGCGCCGCTATCGCTCCGTCCCAACCCGGACGGGCCGCTGCCCTCCGCCGCGATGGTGCTCGCCGCCGGGCTCGGCAAGCGGATGCGGCCGCTGACGGCGACGCGCCCGAAGCCGCTGGTGCGCGTGCACGGCAAGACGCTGCTCGACCATGCGCTGGGCAATCTCCGCGCCTCGGGCGTGCGCCGCGTCGTCGTCAACGTCCATTATCTCGCCGGGCAGGTGGAGGCGCATCTCGCGCGTAATGCCGCCGATCTCGACGTCGCCGTCTCCGACGAGCGCGGCGCGCTGCTGGAGACCGGCGGCGGCGTCGCGAAGGCGCTGCCGCTGATCGGCGCCGATCCGTTCTTCGTCGTGAACAGCGACAACCTGTGGGTGGACGGCCCGATCGACACGCTGCGGCAGATGGCGCGGCGCTGGGACCCGGCGATCATGGACGCGCTGCTGCTCGTCGTGCCGCTCGCCCGCGCGCACGGCTATGAAGGGCGCGGCGATTTCCACATGGCGCCGGACGGGCTGCTCGCGCGGCGTCGCGGCGCACGCGTCGCGCCGTTCGTGTTCTCGGGCGTGCAGATGCTGAAAGCCTCGCTGTTCGAGGATGTGCCGGAGGGCGCCTTCTCGCTCAACCTCGTCTACGACCGGCTGATCGAAAGCGGGCGGCTCTACGGCATCGCGCACACCGGCCAGTGGTTCCACGTCGGCACGCCAGAGGCCGTGAAGGAGACGGAGGCGCTGCTCGGCAATGGCTGAGCGGAAATCCGTCTTCACGATCCCGGCGCACCGCGCCTTCGCGGATGCGCTCGCGGGCGGGATGCTGCGCCGCATCGGCGCGGGCGATCTGCCCCGCGCGCTGCTGCTGCTCCCCAATCGCCGCGCCGTGCGTGCCGTGACGGAGGCGTTCGTGCGCGCCTCGGGCGGCGCGCTGCTGCTGCCGCGGATGCTCCCCATCGGCGACGTCGGTGAGGACGAGGCGCTCGGCCTGTTCGACGAGGCGATGGCGCTGGAGGCGGAGGTGCAGCCCGCGATCGCGTCCTTCGAGCGGCGGATGCTGCTGATGCCGCTCGTCCACCGCTGGCAGCAACTCAGCGGGCGCGCGCGCAGCAGCGTCGAAACGCTGCGCCTTGCCGACGCGCTCGCCCGCACGCTCGACCAGCTCCAGCTCGAAGGCGTCGATCCGGCGCGGCTCCACGAGACGATGGCCGAGCTCGGCGCGCACTGGGAATCGACGCTGAAGTTCGTCGAGGTGGTCGTCGAGGCCTGGCCGCCGCAGCTTGCCGCGCGCGGCCTCATGGACCGCGTGGCAAGGCGGCAGGCGCTGCTCGCCGCCATCGCCCGCCGCTGGCGCGCGGGTCCGCCCGCGCGGCCGGTCGTGGCGGCGGGCATGGCGAGCGCCGACCCGGCGGTCGCGGACGTGCTCGCCGTGATCGCGGGCCTGCCGCAGGGCGCGGTCGTGCTGCCCGGCCTCGACCTCGATACCGCCGACTGGGACGAGATCGGCCGCTTCCCCGCGCATCCGCAGTGCGGCCTGTGGCATCTGCTCGACCGGATGAGCATCGCCCGCGAAGAGGTGCGCGTGTGGGAGGGAGACAGCGCGCTCGACGGCCCGGAGGCGCGCGCGGAGGCCATCGGCGCGGCGCTGTCGCTCGCCGGGAGCACGGCGCACTGGCCCGCTGCGGGTCCGCTTCCCGGCCTCCACTTCGCCGAGGCGGCGAACCCGGCCGAGGAGGCGGGCGTCATCGCGCTCGCCATGCGGCAACAGCTCGATACGCCCGGCGCGACCGCCGCGCTCGTCACGCCCGATCGCGGCCTCGCCCGCCGCGTCGCCGCGCAGCTTCGGCGCTGGGAGATCGAGGTCGACGATTCGGCGGGCACGCCGCTCGCCCGCGCGCCTTCGGGCACGCTGCTGCTCGCGGCGCTGGAAGCGGGCGCGCCGCGTTTCTCGCCCGGCGCGCTGCTCGCGCTTCTCAAGCATCCGCTGGCCGGGCCGGGCGAGGGCCGGGCACGGCTGGGTTGGCTCGACGAGGTGCGTCGCCTCGATCTCGCCTTGCGCGGCGTGCGCCCCGCCGCGGGCCTGAAAGGCATCGCCGCGCGTGTGAAGGCGCCGCCGCAGGGTGCGCTTCCGGAAACCGAGCGTAAGCGACTCGCGGCGTGGTGGAAGGTGCTTCGTCCCCGGCTCGATGCGCTGGAAGCGCTGATGGCGAAGCCGCGCGCGCTGGGCGATGTCGCGGACGGTCTCCGCGCCTTCGCCGAGGACATCTCCGAGGGCCGCGTGTGGGAAGGCGCCGCCGGGCGCGCCGCCGCCGAGACGGTCGCGGAGATGGTGCAGCACGGCGATAC
>JACFNY010000129.1 GCA_019454625.1 Sphingomonadaceae bacterium | reverse complement strand
GCCTCGTCGGGGTCCTCCACCTCGAGCGAGATGAGATCGCCGAGCGGACGCCCGATGAGCCGGTCGTTCGTGGTTCCGTGCGCTGCGCCGAACGAGGGCGAGATGTAGGTGATCCGGCCGCGGGCGTCGGTTTCCCAGAACCAGCCGCTGCCGCACGTCTCGAACGTCGCGCAGAGGCGGCGCACGCGCTGTTCGCCGAGATCGCGCATCGACGCCTCGACGCGCTCGACGAGCGCGCGGCGCCCGGCAAGGTAGAGCGTGAGTGCGCCCGACAGCACGATGACGGCCGCGGCCGACGAGGCGAAGCCGTCGAGCCGGGTGACGAGCGTGACCGCGAACGCCACCATGTAGGCCATCGCGGCGAGCGGCATCGGCGACAAGGCGACGATGCCGAGCACGAGCATCGAGATGGAGAGGACGAGCCCGAACGGCACGTCGCTGATGACCGGGAGCGTGCTCCACAGGAGCCCCGCCGCGGCGCTGAGCGTGACGAGGCCGCGCGCCGCGTCGACGACCTCTCCGGCCTTCGGCTGGGCCTCGCGCAGCCCGAAAACCGCGAACAGCGAGGTCAGCACGCCGCCCGCCGCGAGCCATGCCCCCTGAAGCGAGGCGGTGAGCGGCACGTGCCACAGCGTGACGCCCGACCAGATCAGCGCGCCGACCGCCGCGAACAGCGGAACGGTCGGGCGGAGATCGAGCAGCTGCCGATGCGTGTTCGCGATCTCGCTGCGCGAGGCGAGGCGGGGAAGCGCGACGCCCGCCAGCCAGTTCCGGGGCTCGCGAAGATTGGCGGCGGGATCGGTGCCGACGGCCGCGCGGACCGGTTTGGTGGGACGACCCGGCATGTCAGGCCGCCGTCGCCACTGAAGGGTCGGGCTCGGCGGCGACGTGCCGGTCGCGCCCGGTCCTCTTGGCTTCGTAGAGCGCGGTGTCAGCGCGCCGGTAGACATGCCGCCAGCTTCGGTCGTCGGCGATGATGCCCGACGCGGAGCCGATGCTGACGGTGATGCGGATGCCGTCCGTCATCGGCGTCGCGCGGAAGGCGCGGAGGATCGTGCCGGCCGTGTCGTCGCGCTCGCCGTAGGGCACGATGAGCGCGAACTCCTCGCCGCCGAGGCGGCCGACGACGGCGTTCGCGGGCGAGATGCTCTCGATCAGCCGTCCCGCCTCGCGCAGCACGCGGTCGCCGAACTCGTGCCCGAAGCCGTCGTTGACGGTCTTGAAGTGGTCGATGTCGATCAGCAGCAGCCGGGCCTTCAGCTTGCCCTTGCCGCTGCGCCGGATGCCGTACTCGATGAAGGCGCGGCGGTTAAGGAGGCCGGTCAGCGCATCGGTTTCGGCAAGGTAGGTCAGCTCGATCTCGCGGGCGCGCGCCTCGTCGCGCTCTGCGCGGATGTTGGAGATGCGGTAGGCGATGCCGATCATGCTCAGCACGCATTCGAGGCACATCGCGTAGAAATAGCTGTCCTCGATGAAGGCGCTCGTCTCAATGAAGCCGAGCGCGACGAGGATGCGGGCGAAGGCCCCGGCGAGCGGGACCGCCCATGCCACCGTGTAGATGAGGATGATGCGGCTGCCCCGGCGCCATGCGATGACCGCCATCGGGAAGATCAGCGCCATCGTGAGCGCGCCGAGGATATTGACCGCCGCGAGCGGGACGTGGAGCAACTCCGGCGCGCGGAACAGCGTGGCGAGCGCGACGACGCCGGCGCCGACCTGCAACGTCGCGAGCGTGATGCCGGTGATCGCCAGCCGCAGGTGCACGGTGCCGCGCTCCAGCAGCGTGATGGTGAAGACGACCGCGAACCACAGCATCACGGGCAGGACGGCTTCGGCGGCCACGTTGCCGAGCATCGGCGGCATTCCCGCCGGAAGCGCCCGCATCAGGATGCCGGACGCGGCGATGCCGTACAGCAGGGTCGCGGCGGTCATGCCGCAGTAGAAGAAGAGGAAGGCGTAGCGCAGCCAGACGAGCAGCACGAGGTTGAAGAACAGCGTGGCGAGGATCACCCCGCCGAACAGCCCGTAGAGCATCGACTGGCGTTCGGTCTCCACGGCTTCCGTCCGCGCGTTCTCGACCGCGGGACGGACGAAGGCGCCGCGCGGGTCGACGACCTTTTCCGCGTGCAGCGCGATGGTCTCGATCGTGCCCGCCCGCCACGGGATGCGCAGCCGGAACATGCCGCCGAGCTCGATGTGGCGGCCCGCGGAGGCGTCGTCGTGGCGCGCCGCCCACACGTGGCCGTCCGCATAGCGGACGTAGAGCGTGACCTCTTCGAAAAGCGTCTGCTTGAGGTGGACGGACAGGGGCTCGCCGGGGGTCTGCCTGAGATCGAGGCCGGATTTCACCAGCCAGCTGTCGCGCAGCTCCCCGGTTGAAAGCGAGCCCGGACAGTCGCCGCGCGCGGCCCTCGCCATCGCCCCGGCAAGGCCGAGGTCCTTGTGATCGGCGAAAACGCACGCTTCGGTGCCGATGTCGAGCGCGATCCGCGCCGCCGCCGCCGACGGCAGCGCCGGCGCGCACAAAAGCAATCCCGCAAGCAGGATGAGCCCGCGCCGGGCGAACACGGCGGGTATGCCGAAAAAACCACGCATCATCGCGAGGTTAATCCAGGGGTTGATAACGATTCGCTAATTACGTTTGCCGCGCGCACAGGTTCGCGCAGCGCCCTTGACCACGGCCCGGCTTGCTTTATGTCCGGCGCGCATGGAGAAGGCCGGAAGAATCGAGCGGCGCGGCATCCTTTTCGTGCTGTCCTCCCCCTCGGGCGCGGGAAAGACCACGATGGCGCGGCGGCTGCTGGCGGCGGAGCCGCAGATGGCGGTTTCGGTATCGGCGACGACGCGCGCCAAGCGCCCCGGCGAGGTCGACGGCATCGACTATCACTTCCGTACCGAGGCGCAGTTCGACCGCATGGTCGAGGCCGGGGAGTTCCTCGAATGGGCGCACGTGTTCGGCAACCGTTATGGCACGCCGCGCTCCGCGGTCGAGGCGGCGCTCGGCATGGGCCGCGACGTGCTGTTCGACGTGGACTGGCAGGGCACGCAGCAGCTTTCGCAGTCGATGGGCGACGATGTCGTGTCCGTCTTCCTGCTGCCGCCGACGATGGCGGAGCTGGAGCGCCGCCTGCGCGCCCGCCGCACCGACAGCGAAGCGGTGATCGAGGGCCGCATGGCGCGCGCCGCGGCGGAAATCAGCCACTGGCCCGAATACGACTACGTGCTCGTCAACGAGGACATGCACGACTGCTTCGAGCAGATCCACACGATCGTCCATGCCGAGCGGCTGCGCCGCCAGCGCCGGGGCGCGTGGCTCACCGAATTCACCCGCGAGATGGTGGGAAAACAAGGCTGACCGTACACGGCGGCAGGGGGTTAACGCCGGCGGCCCGCGTACCTATGTGAATGCCGGAAACATCACGGGACGGACGATGAAAGCGAACAGATCACTCTGGCTGCTGGCCGCGGGCGCAATCGCCGGGACGAGCTTCGCCATGGCCGTCGACCGGATCGAGCCGCAGGCCTCGGCGCAGCAGGCCTCCCAGCTGGCCGCGGCCGCCGCGCCGCCGGAGACGCCGCGCCGGGTGCCGGCCAGCAACACGGAGCTGATGCTGTCCTACGCGCCGCTCGTGAAGGCGACCGCGCCCGCCGTCGTCAACGTCTACACCGCACGGGTCAGCCGCGCCCGGCGCGACCCGTTCTGGGACCTGTTCTTCGGCGGCGGGCGCATGACGCCGCAGCCGCGCGTCGAGCAGTCGCTCGGCTCGGGCGTCATCGTCGACGGGGCGGGGCTCATCGTCACCAACAACCACGTGGTCGAGGGCGCGGACGAGATCAAGGTCGCGCTCGCCGACCGCCGCGAGTTTCCCGCCAAGCTCATGTTCACCGACAAGCAGCTCGATCTCGCGCTCCTGAAGGTGGAGACCGGCGGCGCGGCGCTTCCGGTGGTGCCTCTGGGGGACAGCGACCGCGCCGAGGTCGGCGATGTCGTCATCGCCATCGGCAACCCGTTCGGCGTCGGCCAGACGGTGACGCACGGCATCGTCTCGGCGCTCGCCCGCACGGGGGTCGGCATCAGCGACTACCAGTTCTTCGTGCAGACGGACGCGGCCATCAACCCCGGCAACTCGGGCGGTGCGCTGATCGGCATGGACGGGCGCCTCGTCGGCATCAACACCGCGATCTACTCGCGCTCGGGCGGATCGAACGGCGTCGGCTTCGCGATCCCCGCGAACATGGTGCGGCAGTTCATCGCGGGTGCGAAAACCGGCAAGATCTCGCGCCCGTGGCTCGGCATGGGGGGACAGGCGGTCACGAGCGAGATCGCGCGCGCCTCCGGCCTCGACCGGCCGATGGGCGTCGTCATCAACGAGGTGAGCAAGGGCTCGCCCGCCGATCGCGCCGGGGTGCGGGTCGGCGACATCGTCTATGCCGTCGACGGCAAGGACGCCTCCGATCCCGACACGCTGCGCTACCTCGTCGCCAGCAAGCCGGTCGGCGAGACCGTGAAGCTGACGCTGCTGCGCGGCGGCAAGGCGGAGAACGTGGCGCTGAAGCTCGTGGCGCCGCCGGAGGTGCCGGCGCGCGACACGACGCTGCTCGGCGGCCGCTCGATCCTCGCGGGCATCACGGTCGAGAATCTCTCCCCCGCGCTCTCCGCCGAGCTCGGCGGCGGGCTGCCGGACAAGGGCGTGGTGGTGACGGGCGCCGATCCCCGCGCGCCCGCGCTGCGCTTCGGGCTCGTGCAGCCCGGCGACATCATCGAAGCGGTGAACGGCAGCGCGGTGGCGAGCGCGAAGGGGCTTCAGGCGCAGGCGAACGCGGCGGAGGCGGAAATGACGCTCCGCATGAACCGCGGCGGAACCCCGCGCGAATGCTACTTCCGCGCGCCGTCCTCGCTGCAGTGCCGGGGCTAAGCTCTATTCGAATTCCATGATGACGGGGTCGACGGCGAGGCTGTCGCCCGCCTTGGCGTTCACCGACTTCACCACCGACGCCTTCTCGGCGCGCAGGATGTTCTCCATCTTCATCGCCTCGACGACCGCGAGCGCCTGACCCGGCTCGACCTTGTCCCCGGCCGCGACCGCGACCGAGACGACGAGGCCCGGCATCGGGCAGAGCAGGAACTTCGAGAGGTCCGGCGGGATCTTCTCGATCATGTGGCCTGCAAGCGCGCTCGCGCGCGGCGTCAGCGCGCGGACGTCGTGGCCGGAGCCCTTCACCGTCATGCGGTAGCCGACGGCCTTCTGCGCGAGCTTCACGGCGACGCTGCGGCCGTCGACGTCGGCGAGGAACACCGGGTCGCCGGGCACCCATTCGGTCGCGACGTTGTGCGCGTGCGCACCGCCCTCGAACGTGTGCGTCACGGTCCAGCCGCTGCTCGTCTCCTCGGCGCGCACGCTGAACGGCTTGCGGTCGATCTCGATCACCCAGTCGGCGCCGAACTGCGCGCCGTGGCCGTTGAGCTGGCCCTCGATGAACTGCGCGCGCTGCACGGTGATGGCGTTGATGACGGCGGCGGCGATGATGAGGTCGTCGCGCTTGCCGTCGGTGAAGGGCGCGCCCTCGAAGCCGTCCGGATACTCCTCGGCGATGAAGCCGGTGGTGAGGCGGCCGTCGCGGAAGCGCTGGTGCTGCATCACGGCGGAGAGGAAGTCGATGTTGTGGCCGATGCCGTCGATCCGGTAGCGGTCGAGCGCCGCGACCTGAAGGTCCGCCGCGCCCTCGCGTGTCGGCGCGTGGGTGATGAGCTTGGCGATCATCGGATCGTAGAACATCGAGATCTCGCTGCCCTCGACGACGCCGGTGTCGACGCGCACGGTGGTCTCGCCGCTCGTCTCCTCAGGGGCGCTGTAGCGCGTCAGGCGGCCGATGGAGGGCAGGAAGTTGCGGTAGGGGTCCTCGGCATAGACGCGGCTCTCGATCGCCCAGCCGTCGAGCTTCACGTCGCCTTGCGTGAAGGCGAGGGGCTCGCCCGCCGCGACGCGGATCATCTGCTCGACGAGGTCGAGCCCGGTGATGCACTCCGTCACGGGGTGCTCAACCTGAAGCCGCGTGTTCATCTCGAGGAAGTAGAAGCCCTGACCGGTCGTGTCGGCGCCGCTGACGATCAGCTCCACCGTGCCCGCGCTGTAGTAGCCGACCGCCTTCGCCAGCGCGACGGCCTGTTCGCCCATCGCCCTGCGCATCTCCGGCGTCACGAAGGGCGAGGGCGCCTCCTCGATGACCTTCTGGTGGCGGCGCTGGATCGAGCATTCGCGCTCG
>JACFNY010000128.1:4031-6296 GCA_019454625.1 Sphingomonadaceae bacterium | reverse complement strand
AAGCCTCGACCAGACATCTAGAGCAGGCTGCGCGATTCCGGAATCGCGCAGCCTAGTCCGCGCAGTCCTGCGCGAAGGCTGCCGCTGCGCCGACGAGGCCGGTGTGCATGTGCGTCACCAGCCGCACCGGGATCCGCCGCATCCGTCCCTCGTAGCGCCCCTTGTCGATGAAGCGCGCGTGGAAGTCCGAGGCGCGAAGCCGGGCCTTCGCCCGGTTCGAAAGCCCGCCGACGACCGCCACGCCCATCGCGCCGTGCGCGAGCGCGACGTCGCCCGCGACCGCGCCGTAGATCATCGCGAACCGGTCGAACGCGTCCGCCTCGTCGCCCGCGAGCGCGGCGGCCCAGAGATCGGCGTCCGTCATCGGCGCGGCGTCGGGGTCGAGCGCCTCCCGGATCGCCGCGAGGCCCGGCCCGGAGACGAGGCGCTCATTGGAGACGCGGCTGTACATCCGCCGCAGCGCGGGCATCATCGCTTCCTCGGTCGCGTCGAGCGGCGCGAAGCCGATGTGCGCGGCCTCCGTCTCCACGACTTCGATACGGCCGCCGCGCCGGAGCAGGATGGCGCTGCCGAGGCCGGTGCCCGGCCCGATCACGCTCACCGGATGGTCGGCGGGAAGCGGCACGTCGGGGCCGAACAGGTGCTCGGTGGCGTCGTGTCCCAGTGCCGCGACGCCGTGCGCCATCGCGCCGAAATCGTTGAGCAGCGTCAGCGCCCGGAGGCCGAGCCGCTCGGCGAGCCCCGCGCGCCGGATTTTCCAGTCGTTGTTGACGAAGGCGAGCACGTCGCCCTCGATGGGCGCTGCGACGGCGATGGCGGCCGCCTCCGGCAGTGCGTGGCCGAACGCGGCGGGAAGGGCGGCCCATGCCGCCTCGATGCCGTCGAAGTCCCCGCTTTTCAGCGTCACCGGCGCGCCGAGTTCGCGGCACCTGCCACCTGCGACCTCTGCGATCGCGAAGCGGGCGTGCGTGCCGCCGATGTCGGCTGCGACGATCCTCATCGCGCCGTCAGGCGGGGCACCAGTGGATGTCGACCGGGACCGTCACTTCGGCGAGCACGCGGCCGATGGGCGTGTCGGAAAGCGGCCCGTCCTCCAGCGCCTTTTCGAGCAGCGCCTTCGCCGCGTCGCCTTCGAGCGCGACGATCAGCGTGCGCGCCGAAACGATGGCCGCGCGGGTCAGCGTCACGCGCGCGTGCGGCGCGTCCTTCGGCATCGGGTCGGGCATCACGCCGATGGCGCGGCGGGCCTTCGGGCCGTTCAGCGCCTCGTCGAGGTCGGGACCGCGGAAGATGCCCGCCGTCTCGCCGTTCGCGCCGACGTCCAGCCACACGAGGTCGGGCGGCCATTGCAGGTCCTGAAGCCGTGCGTCGGCGGCGCGTCCCGCCGCCTTGTAGTCGGCGTTGTCGCTGCCGATCGGCAGCACGCGCGCGCCCTTCGGCAGGAAGATGCGGGCGAGCGCCGCGGCGGCCGAGAGCGGGCTGTCGACGGGGACGATGCAGTCGCCGGTCGGCACGACGGTGACGCGCTTCCAGTCGAGCTTCGCCTTGGCGACTTCCGCAAGCACGACGAGCGCGACGCCGCTGCCGGGGACGGCGATCAGCGCCTGTCCGCGCGCGTCGATGGCGCTCTCGATGATGAACTGGATGTCGCCCGCCGCCGATGCGGCGAGTTCGGCGGAATCGTCTGCATCCCACCATTCGGCTTCGATCATGGCTGCTCCTGCCGGAATGTTCGTGCCGAGGCCGGGGCTCGAGCCGAACTTTGGAAAATCGTGCCCTGTCTAGCTGCTGGAGCGCGATTCTCCACCCGCAAATTGCCGGTCGGGCGGCGTCACTCGCCCTGAACCGAGCCTTGCGCGGGAACGATGGCGGCGGGCGCGTTTCCGAACGCGACGGAAACCACGGGCGTTTCCGCGCCGCCCTCCGCCCGGTCGAGCGTCAGCGTCGCGGCCTTCCGGTTGCCGGCCTTGTCCTTCAATACCGCCGTCACGCTCGCCCAGCCCTTTGTCGTCTGGATGACGCCGAGCCGGTCGGCGGTCCATACCGTGCCGGATTTGACGTCGGTGAGCTTCACCGTGCCGGTGGCGAAGCGTTCGCCCGCGCCCTGCTTCGCCGCGACGGTGACGCTGTAGTCCGCCGAACGTCCGCTCGCCGTGAAGGACCGGGCCTTCGCCGTGCTGTTCATCGGACGGCTCGGCATGTGGGCGTCGCGCAGCAGCACCGCGCCCGCTTTCGCGCCGGTCGCCGCGCCCTCGGCGAGCGCCG
>JACFNY010000128.1:0-4021 GCA_019454625.1 Sphingomonadaceae bacterium | reverse complement strand
GTGGCGGATGCCGTCGGAGGGCAGCGTCGGCGCGTCGAACGTCGCGTGGTCGCGGACGGCCACGGGGTCGAACAGCGTCACGTCGGCGCGCATACCGGGCGCGATGTGGCCGCGGTCGACCATGCCGATGATCGCGGCGGGCAGCGCGCTCATCTTGCGGACGGCGTCCTCCATCGTGATCGTGCCGGTATCGCGCACATAGTGGCCGAGGATCTTGGGGAAGCTGCCGAAATAGCGCGGATGGCCGCGATTCTTGATCGACGCGCCGCAATCGCAGGCGACGGCCGTGTCCGGGTACTTGAGGAAGGTGATCACGTCCGCCTCGTCGCCGAACGTCATGTTGGCGCGGGTGAACGGGTCCTTCTCCAGCGTGCGGAGCACGGCTTCGCCGGCGCGGACGTTCTCCTCGGCCATGATGTCGGTCAGCCGCTTGCCGAGGTCGGGGAGGGCGATGCCCTCCGCGCCGCCGAGGCGGGTCTCCATCGCATATTCGGCCGCCTCGACGAGCTGCGGGCGGAGCTTCGGGTCCTTGAAGCGCGCGAGCATGGCGTCGCGCCCGCCGTCCGCCGCCCAGCCGGGCACGAGGAAGGCCTGCAGCATCGTCTGCCCGGCGAGGTAGGGGTAGATGTCGATCGCCGTCCACGCTCCGCGCGCGGTGGCGGCGGAGACCATTTCGAGCACCTTCGGCGCGTTGCCGCGCTCCTTGCCCGCGCTCTTGATGTGCGTGATGACGGGAACGAGACCCGCCGTCTCGCCGATGGTAACGGTCTCCTCCATGCCCTTGAACGAGCTGAGGTTGTCCTCGGGGCGCAGCCGGTCGTGGTTGGGGAAATTGGTGCGCCAGGGCTTCGCGACGGAGACGATCTCGATCACCTCCTCGGGCTTGGCGTAATAGGACGGCCGGTAGTCGAGCCCCGATGCGACGCCCCACGCGCCCGCCTTCAGGTTCTTTTCGAGCGCGGCCTGCATGGACGCGATCTGCTCAGGCGTCGGGCGCAGGTCGCGGTCGCCCATCGCGTCGCGCCACACGGCGTTGAAGCCGGTGTAGGCGCCGATGTTCTCGGCAAGGCCGCTCGCCGCCATCTCCGGCAGCTGCTTCGCGATGTCGCTGCCGCCCCCGCCGTCGGCGTTGATGATCTCGGTGGTGACGCCCTGCGTCAGCATGTTGACCGCGGTCGAAACGCCGTCCGGCTCGGCATGGCTGTGGATGTTGATGAAGCCCGGCGCGACGACGAGCCCGGCGGCGTCGATGGTCCGCGCGGCCTTCGCCTTGCCGACGTCGCCCACCGCCACGATATGCCCGTCCGCGATGGCGACGTCGCCGCGATAGGCCGCAAGGCCGCTGCCGTCGACGATGGTGCCGCCCCTGATGACGATGTCGTAGGTGGCATCCTTTGCAAGCGCCGGGGTTGAGAGCGCCGACGCGGCGAAAAGCAGGGCCGCGCCCGCGGCGCGCATGTTCGGGATGCTGATCACTTCTTCGCTCCGTTGCCGCCGAACCACGCCTCGGCCACGTCGTCGTAGCGCTGGTTGGCGCCGCCCTCCGTATTGACGAGCAGGACGATCGCCGTCCTGTCGTCCGGGTAGGTGTAAAGCGCCGAATTGAAGCCGTTGATCGCGCCGCCGTGACCGATCACGCGGCGCCCGTCGCGTTCGCCCACGGCGAGGCCGAGGCCGTACTCCAGCGGCGCGCGTCCGCTCGGATCGGGCTTGCGCACGGCGCTCGTCAGCCGCCCGTCCTTCAGCTTCGACGGCTCGATCATCAGCGCGAGGCTTTCGGGCTTCACGACCTTGCCGGAGAACAGCGCGTCCTGCCAGCGCAGCATGTCCGCCGCGGTCGAGCGCATCGCGCCCGCGCCGTGCGCGACGCTCACCGACAGCGGCAGCGGATTGGCGAGCACGTCGCCGCGCAGCCCGTAGCCCTTGGCGCGGCGCGGCACGACCGCGCGCTCGTCGTCATAGGCCGTGTCCGTGAGGCCGAGCGGCTTCGTGATCATCTCTTCGAGCGCCGCGCCGTAAGGCTTGCCGGTCAGCTTCTCGACGATGGCGGCCGCCAGCACATAGGCCGAGTTGTTGTAGCGATAGTCCTCGCCCACGGCGAAATCGGTGAGATTGTCCTGCCCCGCGATGTACGAGATCATTTCCTTCGTGTCGTGCTCGCGCCACCCGCGCGACTGGAAATTCTTGTCCGTGTAGCTGTGGATGCCCGAGGTGTGATCGAGCAGGTGGCGGACGGTGATGCCGTCGGCCTTGGGGAAATCCGGGAAATACTTGGAGATCGGGTCGCCGAGCGAAAGCTGGCCGCGCTCCACGAGCATCATCAGCATCGCGGTGGTGAACTGCTTGGTGATCGAGCCGATGCGGAAGATCGTGTCCGCCTTCACCGGCTGCCCGTCCTCGAGATCGGAATGGCCGTAGCCCTTGAGGAAGACGATCCTGCCGTCCTTCATCACGCCGACCGCGCCGCCCGCGAGCTTTCCGCTGGCGATCCCGTCCGCCATCACCTTGTCGATCCCGGCGGTCGCGGCCTTGCTCGCCGCGATGCGCGGCGCGCTCTCGGCTGCGGCGGGCACGGGCGCGGCGGTGGCCAGCAACAGCGCGGCGGGCGCAAGTCCCAGCCAGCGAACGATCTTCCGGTTCATCATCTGCAACGCCCTCCCATCCCTTCGGCGATTCGCCATTCAGGATAATGACAATCCCCATTGGAAAAATTCAACCTGAATGAGTGGCGGCAGTGACAATGCTGGCGGGTACGCGATCCGCCGGCATGGGAGCACCCATTCCGGCACGTGGCGGGAAATGTCTGGAAGTCCCGAGCCAAACAGGATTTTGGAGGCCCGAGCCTTTATAGAAAACACTTTCGCCTAACTTCGCCAACGACCGGAAGCGAATCAATTCAACACCTTGAGTTTCCGCCACTAATCGCTAGCGACCGTTGACATTCGCCCACTATCGGCACATGATGAGGGAACAAATGAGGGTATGAATCTTGGGCAAATTGACGATCGTCTCTGCCAGAAACGCGAAACCTGGCCGTCACGCCGATGGACAGGGCCTCTATCTCCTGGTCAAGCCTTCGGGTTCCAAGTCGTGGCTGTTGAGGGTTCAGGTCGACGGTTGCAGGCGAGACATCGGCCTTGGCTCCTATCATGTGTTCACATTGACCGAAGCCCGGGAACGGGCGGCTGAGCTTCGCAAGGCGGCGAAGCTGGGCAAGGATCCCGTGATCGCCCGCGACCAGGATCGCCGAAAGGTTCCGACCTTCAAGGAAGCCGCCAAGGCCTGTCATACCGAAATGAAGAAGGGGTGGACCGATAAACACGCGGCGATGTTTCTTTCCTCTCTGGAAACTCACATCTTCCCGACTATAGGCAACATACGTGTCGATCAGCTGGAGGCGCTACAGATTCGCGACGCGCTGGCGCCGATCTGGCATCGGATTCCCGACATGGCGCGGAAGGTGCGCATCCGTATCGGCATGGTATTGAACTATGCGCATGGCCAGGGATGGCGGCCGAATGAAGCGCCTGTACGTGCCCTTTCGCTCCTGCTTTCCAAGCAGCCGGCGGCGGGGAATTTCGCGGCGATGCCATATCAGGAGGTCCCAGCCTTTGTTGCCGGCATTCGCTCGAAATCCGAAACGGTTGGCCGCCTTGCCCTTCTGTTCCTGATTTTCACCGCCGCTCGCAGCGGCGAGGTTCGTTCTGCACGCTGGAGTCATATCGACCTCAAACACCGCCTCTGGCACCGGCCCGCAGAACTGATGAAGACGCGGGTGACGCATACCGTGACACTCAATGATGCAGCGATCTCCATTCTCGAGCGCGTGGAACTCCTGCGTGGCAGCGAGGATGGATTGGTCTTCCCGAACTCCAAGGGCGTGCAGATGTCTGACATGACGATCAGCAAGATCATGCGGGACATGAAACTGCCCTATGTACCGCATGGATTCCGTTCGAGCTTCACGGTGTCAATCGGCGCGCAAAAGGGCCCCCCGATCGGCGTCGAAGAGGGACCCCCT
>JACFNY010000127.1 GCA_019454625.1 Sphingomonadaceae bacterium | reverse complement strand
CGTCGCGCGAGAAGCCGTACTTGGTGGCGATGAGGTCGGCGCCGATGCCCTGCGGCGCGAAATAGAGCTTGTGCGCGACGGCCGGGTCCATCGCCCATGCGCCGCCGTCCGCGCCCATCGGGATGCGCGACATGGATTCGACGCCGCCGCCGATGGCGAATTCCGCCTCGCCCGCGATCACCTTGGCGGCGGCCATGTTGGTCGCCTCGAGGCCGGAGGCGCAGAAGCGGTTGATCTGCACGCCCGCCGTCGTCTCGGCATAGTCGGCGTTCAGCACCGCGACGCGCGCGATGTCCGACCCCTGCTCGCCGACCGGCGCCACGCAGCCGAGCACCACGTCGTCAACGTCGGCGGTGTCGATGGGGTTGCGGTCGCGCACCGCTTCCAGCACCTGCGTCGCAAGCTGGATCGGCGTGATCTCGTGCAGGCTGCCGTTCACCTTGCCGCGTCCGCGCGGCGTCCTGACGGCATCGTAGATATAGGCTTCTGCCATTGGGTCTTGCTCCTTGCGTGTCAGGCGCGCGCGAATGCGTCCGCCGGAAGTGCCATCAGTGTCTCGGCGCCGGTTTCCAGCTTGCGGCGCAGCGCGCCCGCGTCCGGCAGGTAGCGGGCAGTATAGTAGTGCGCCGTCGCCAGCTTCGCCTCGTAGAATGATGAGTCTGCCGCGCCCGCCGCGAGCGCGGCCTGCGCCGCGCGCGCCATCTTCAGCCACATCCAGCCGGTGACGACGATGCCCATCAGGTGAAGGAAGGGCGTCGCCGCGGCGCCCGCGTTGTTGGGGTTCGCCGTGCCGTTCTGCATCAGCCACATTGTCGCTGCCTGAAGCTCGCCGCCCGCCTTCTCCAGCGCCTCGGCCATCGGCTTCAGCGTCTCGTCGGCCTTCGCGGCGTTCACGTCCTCGGCGACCGCCGAAGCGAGCAGCATCAGCCCCTTGCCGCCATGACGCCCGAGCTTGCGTCCGACGAGGTCCATCGCCTGCACGCCGTTGGTGCCCTCGTATATCTGCGCGATGCGGGCGTCGCGGACGAACTGCTCCATGCCCCACTCGCCGACATAGCCGTGGCCGCCGTAGACCTGCTGCGCGTTCACCGCCGTCTCGAAGCCCTTGTCGGTCATGTAGCCCTTGATGACGGGCGTCAGCAGGCTGATGAGCTCGTCGGCGTTGGTGCGTTCCTCCTCGGTCTGCGCCTTCTTCGCGAGGTCCACCTGCAACGCGCCCCACAGCATCAGCGCGCGGGCGCCCTCCGTGAAGGCCTTGCCGTCCATCAGCAGCCGCCGCACGTCCGGGTGGACGATGATCGGGTCCGCCTTCTCGTCCGGCTCGGCCGCGCCGGTCAGCGCCCGGCCCTGCCGCCGCTCGATCGCGTAATTGACGGCGTTCTGGTAGGCGACCTCGCCCTGCGCGAGCCCCTGCACGCCCACGCCGAGGCGCGCCACGTTCATCATGATGAACATGGCTTCGAGGCCCCGCTCCGGCTCGCCGACCAGATAGCCGGTCGCCTCGTCGTAGTTGAGCACGCAGGTCGCGTTGCCGTGGATGCCCATCTTGTGCTCGATGGCGCCGCACGAGACGCCGTTGCGCGCGCCGAGGCTGCCGTCGTCGTTCACGAGGAATTTCGGCACGATGAAGAGGGAAATGCCCTTCACGTTGTCCGGCGCGCCCTCGCGCTTCGCCAGCACGAGATGGATGATATTCTCCGAAAGGTCGTGCTCGCCCGCCGAGATGAAGATCTTGGTGCCGGTGATCCGGTAGCTGCCGTTGCCCGCGTCCACCGCCTTCGTCCGGATGAGGCCGAGGTCGGTGCCGCAGTGCGGCTCGGTGAGGTTCATGGTGCCGGTCCATTTGCCGGAGACCATGTTGGGCAGATACTTCTGCTTTTGTTCGTCCGAGCCCTTCACCTCGATCGAGGCGATCGCGCCCGCCGTCAGCCCCGGATACATGGCGAAGGCCATGCCCGCCGAGCTCATATACTCCTCGAAGGCGATGCTGATCGTGTAGGGCAGTCCCTGCCCGCCGAACTCCGGGCTCATGTGCAGCGTGCCCCAGCCACCCTCGCAGAACGCCTGATAGGCTTCCTTGTAGCCCTTCGGCGTCGTCACCGAGCCGTCGTCATTCCGCTTGCAGCCTTCGCGGTCGCCCGGGAAGTTGATCGGCTGCACGACGCCTTCCACGAACTTCGCGCCTTCCTCGAGGATGGCGGAAACCATCTCGGGGGTCGCCTCGGAGAAGGTCGGCAGGTTCGAGTAGCGGTCGAGGCCGATGACCTCGTCGAGGATGAACTTGGTGTCGCGAACGGGCGCGCGGTAGGTGGGCATGTCAGGACTCCCCGATCTGGCGTTATCTGGTGCTATCTGCGTTCGAGGGCGGCAACAGGCCCTCCACGACGGCCACGAACTCCTGAAGCTCGGCGATCGTCGCATCAATATCGTTACGCTGGCTGGTCAGCAGGCCGATCTGGCGGCGGCAAAGCTCCAGCGTGCGCTCGCGCTGCCGGACGCGGCCGTCGTCCGCGTCGTAGAGGTCGAGGATCTCCTTGATCTCGGCAAGGCTGAAGCCGACGTTCTTGCCGCGCAGGATCCACGCCAGCCGGGCACGGTCGCGGCGCGAATAGATGCGGTTCTGCCCCTGCCGCGCGGGCTCGATCAGCCCCTCGCCTTCATAGAAACGGATCGCGCGCGGCGTCACCCCGAACTCGGCGGCGAGATCGGTGATGGTGAAGGTTTCGTCCTCGCGGACGGCTTCCATCGGGCGCTGCGGCATACGCCCTTTCTAGTTGACGTTTACGTAAACGTCAACCTACCCGTGTGAAGAAACAGCTCCGCGCGCCAGTGTGGCAGGCAGGTCCGGCGGGCACCACCTTCAGCCACACGGCGTCCTTGTCGCAATCGACGTGGACCTCCATCACCTTCATCGTGTTCCCGCTGGTCGCGCCCTTGTGCCAGAGCTCCCGCCGCGAGCGCGACCAGAAGTGCGCGTCGCGCGTCTCCAGCGTCTTCGCATAGGCCTCTGCATTCATGTGCGCGACCATCAGCAGCTCGCCCGTGCCGTTGTCGGTCACGATGGCCGTCACGAGGCCCTTGTCGTCGAATTTCAGGTCCATGCGCTCCGCTTAGCGCGGGATACGGCGGGTGGCCATAGCTGCCGCGCTGTGGAATAGGGACGGCTCGACCGACAGGAGGACATGATTTTCGGGTTCGATTTCGCATTCGCTGGCCAGCCGTGGCTCCAGACCCTCACCGCGCTCGCGATCCTCGCGATGGTCGCCGCGGCCGCCAACTGGCTCTCCAAGGTCATCGTTCTCAAGGGTCTCAGCCGCGCGCTCGCGCTCACCAGCTTCGGCGAGGAGAAACGGACGCTTTCGCGCATGGCGTGGCGGCTGTCCTACCTCGTTCCCGCGATCATCGTGCAGATGGGCATCGCGGGCATCCCGCATCTTTCCGATACGGCGATCACACTCGTGCGGAACGTCGCGGCCGCCTTCTCGATCGTCACCGTCGCGATGGCGATCAGCAGCGGTCTCAGCCTTCTGAACGACGTCTACCAGCGCCGCGAGGACGCCGCGCAGCGCCCCATCAAGGGCTATGTGCAGGTCGGCAAGATCGTCGTCTACTGCGCCGCCGCGGTGCTCGTGATCTCGGCGCTGATGGACCGTTCGCCCATCATCCTGCTCTCGGGCCTCGGCGCGCTCGCCGCCGTGCTGATGCTGGTGTTCCAGGACACGATCCTGTCGCTGGTCGCCTCCATCCAGATCACCTCCAACGACATGCTGCGCGTCGGCGACTGGATCGAGATGCCCGGCCAGAACGCGGACGGCGACGTCATCGACATCGCGCTCCACACGGTGAAGGTCCGCAACTGGGACAAGACCATCACCACCATCCCGACCAGCAAGCTCATCAAGGAATCCTTCAAGAACTGGCGCGGCATGTTCGAAACGGGCGCCCGCCGGATCAAGCGCGCGCTGCTCATCGACCAGACCAGCGTCGGCTTTCTGGACGCGGAGCAAACCGCGCGGCTGAAGCGCTTCGCGCTGATCGCGCCCTATCTGGCCGACAAGCAGGCCGAGATCGAAAGCTGGAACCGGGAACAGGGCGCGTCCGAAGCCGTGAACGCCCGCCGCCTCACCAACCTCGGCACCTTCCGCCACTACGTGGACGCGTATCTTCGTGCGCATCCGCGCATCGCGGACACCCAGACCACGATGGTGCGCCAGCTCGCCCCCACGCCGACGGGCCTGCCCCTCGAAGTCTACTGCTTCACGAACACGACCGCGTGGACCGAGTACGAGTCGATTCAGGCCGACGTCTTCGATCACCTGCTCGCGATCCTGCCGGAGTTCGGCCTCCGCCTGTTCCAGGAGCCTGCCGGGCACGACTTCGCGCGGGCGCTCGCGCGCGAGGCCTGACATGCAGCAGACGGCAGGGCAGCCATGCGTTTGTGACAACCCCGCGACAAACCGGGCAAGGCATCCTATATGAGCCGACGAATCGCCCGCCGCCACGGAGCGCCTGATGTTTGATATGATTTCGCACCCCTTCGACGACGACAAGCTGAAGGAGGAATGCGGTATTTTCGGCGTCTGGGGCGCCGAGGGGTCCGCCGCGCTCACCGCGCTCGGCCTGCACGCGCTTCAGCACCGCGGTCAGGAGGCCGCCGGCATCACCAGCTACGACGGCAAGACCTTCCACAGCCACCGCGCGATGGGCCACGTCGCCGGCAATTTCGACCGCGACGAGGTGATCCGCGAGCTGCCCGGAGAGGCCGCCATCGGCCACGTCCGCTATTCCACCACCGGCGCCTCGGCGCTCCGGAACGTGCAGCCGCTGTTCGCCGAGCTGTCCTCCGGCGGATTCGCGGTCGCGCACAACGGCAACATCTCGAACGCCGCGCACGTCCGCCGCGAGCTCAACCGCCGCGGCTCCATCTTCCAGTCGACGAGCGACACCGAGGTCATCATCCACCTCGTCGCCACCTCCGCCTACCGGCCCCTGCTCGACCGCGTCATCGACGCGCTGAAGCAGGTGGAGGGCGCCTACAGCCTCGTCATGCTGACGGACGAGGGCCTCATCGCCTGCCGCGATCCGCTCGGCATCCGCCCGCTCGTGCTCGGCCGCCGCGACGACGCCTATATCCTCGCCTCCGAAACCGTCGCGCTCGATGTCGTCGGCGCCACCTACCTGCGCCAGATCGAGCCCGGCGAGATGGTCGTCATCAACGAGAAGGGCCTGCGCTCGCTGCGCCCCTTCCAGACGATGCGCCCCCGCCCCTGCATCTTCGAGCACGTCTACTTCTCGCGCCCCGATTCGCTGCTCGACGGCCTCTCGGTCTATCAGGTCCGCAAGAACATCGGCGCGCAGCTCGCCATCGAAAGCCCGGTCGACGCCGACGTGGTGATCCCGGTGCCGGACAGCGGCAACCCCGCCGCCATCGGCTACGCGCAGCAGTCCGGCCTTCCCTTCGAGCTCGGCATCATCCGCTCGCACTACGTGGGCCGCACCTTCATCCAGCCGGGCGACGCCATCCGCAATCTCGGCGTCAAGCTGAAGCACAACGCCAACCGCCCGGTCATCCATGGCAAGCGCATCGTGCTCATCGACGATTCCATCGTGCGCGGCACCACGTCGGTGAAGATCGTGCAGATGATGCGCGAGGCGGGCGCCACCGAAGTCCACATGCGCATCGCCTCGCCGCCGACGCGGCACAGCTGCTTCTACGGCGTCGACACGCCGGAGCGCGCGAAGCTGCTCGCCGCGCAGATGGACGTGCAACGGATGCGCGACTTCATCAAGGTGGACAGCCTCGCCTTCCTCTCCATCGACGGCCTCTACAAGGCGCTCGGCGAGGACATGCGCGTGGACGAGACGCCGCAGTATTGCGACGCCTGCTTCACCGGCGAGTACCCCACGCGCCTCACCGACTACGAAGAGAGCGCCGCCTCCGATCAGCTCGTCCTGCTGGCGGAGCGCGCAGGCTGACATGAGCGACATCGAAAAGCCGGTCGCGCTCGTCACGGGCGCCAGCCGCGGCATCGGCGCCGCGACGGCGAAGGCGCTTGCCGCCGCCGGGTATCACGTGCTGCTGACGGCGCGCACCGAAGGCGGGCTCGAAGCCACCGAATCCGTTATCCACGACGCGGGCGGCAGCGCCACCATCGCGCCCTTCGACATCACCGACGGCGACGCCGTGGATCGGCTCGCGCAGGCGGTCGGCGGCCGCTGGGGCAGGCTCGACGCGCTGGTGCTGAACGCCGCGATCCTCGGCGACCTCATGCCGGTCAGCCACGTCGAGCCGAAGGACTTCGA
>JACFNY010000126.1 GCA_019454625.1 Sphingomonadaceae bacterium | reverse complement strand
CCATGTCAAACGCGCCGCCTGAGCGTCCGGAGGACGGACGCGAGTGGTTCGCGGCGACGTTCGATGTTTCACGTGAAACATTGGCGAAGCTCGATACCTATGCCGCGCTGCTCGCGGAGTGGCAGGTGAAGTTCAATCTTGTCGGCCCGGCGACGCTTCCCCACGTCTGGGTCCGCCATTTCGCCGATTCGGCGCAATTGCTCCGCCTCGCCGACCGCGAAGGCGCGGCGCATTGGCCGACATGGCTCGACATCGGAAGCGGCGCGGGCTTTCCCGGCATGGTCATCGCGCTGCTCACGCGTGATTCGGTCACGCTCGTCGATTCGATTCGCAAAAAGACATTGTTCCTCGAAACCGTGCGCGACGCGCTCGGACTGGGCCCAGGTGTCAAGATATTGAATCAACGCGTGGAATCGCTCGCCGCCGTCAAGTTCGACTACATCACCGCCCGCGCCTGCGCTCCGCTCGCGAAGCTGTTTGACTGGGGCGAACCCTATGCGGCAAAGTCCTGCACATGGCTGCTGCTCAAAGGCGCGGCGGTCGAGGACGAGCTTGCCGAAGCCCGGCGCCGCTTCGTTTTCGAACATGAGTTGATACCCAGCCTTACCGATCCGCGCGGGCGGATCGTGCGGGCGCGAAGTGTGCGGAGGCGTCGGTGATCAGGATCGCGGTGGCAAATCAGAAGGGCGGCGTCGGCAAGACCACGACCGCCATCAACGTCGCGACGGCGATCGCTGCGACCGGGCGGCGCGTGCTGATCGTCGACCTCGATCCGCAGGGCAATAGCTCGACCGGCGTCGGCGTCGACCAGAATGCGCGCCAGCGCACGAGCTACGACGTGCTCATCGGCGCGTGCAGTGCGGCCGACGCGGTGGTCGCCACGGCGATCCCGCGCCTGTCGCTGATCCCCTCGACGGTCGACCTGTCGGGCGCCGAGGTCGAACTCGTCGAAATGGAAGGGCGCATCCACCGTCTCGACACCGCGCTGCAGGCGCCCGCGATGCAGGTCTACGACTACATCATCATCGACTGCCCGCCGTCGCTTGGCATCCTCACCATGAACGCGATGGTTGCCGCGCAGTCGCTGCTCGTGCCGCTCCAATGCGAGTTCTTCGCGCTCGAAGGCCTCAGCCAGCTTCTGAACACAGTGGAGCGTGTGCGCGCGGGCTACAACCAGCGGCTCAACATCATTGGCGTGGTGCTCACCATGTACGACAAGCGCAACCGCCTGTCGGAGCAGGTCGCCGCCGACGTGCGCGCCGTACTCGGCAAGATCGTGTTCGAGACGATCATTCCGCGCAACGTCCGTCTGTCCGAGGCGCCGAGCCACGGGTTGCCGGCGCTCGTCTACGATCATCGCTGCGCGGGCTCCGAAGCCTATATCGACCTGTCCCGCGAGCTTCTGGGGCGGACGGAACCGCACGCCCGCGCTGCCTAATCCTTTGAAAGCATTCGTTCATGTCCCAGCCTAAGCGTCCCACCGGCCTCGGCCGCGGCCTGTCCGCCCTGCTTGAGGAGATGGGCAGCGCCGTCGCGCCGCCGCGCAGCGAGCCGGGAACCGCTCCGGCGGTTCCCGCGGGCGACGCGGGCAGCAGCATGGGCGCGCAGATGCTCCCCATGGCGATGATCTCGCCGAACCCGAAGCAGCCGCGCCGCCGCTTCGACGAGACGGCGCAGGCCGAGCTCATCGCCTCGGTGAAGCGGCAGGGCCTTCTGCAGCCGATCCTCGTGCGCCCCGTGGACGGCGGCCGCTTCGAGATCGTGGCGGGCGAACGCCGCTGGCGCGCGGCGCAGGCGGCGCAGCTTCATGACGTGCCCGTGCTCGTCCGCCGCCTCACCGACGAGGAAGCGTTCGAGGTCGCGCTCGTCGAGAACGTGCAGCGCCAGGACCTGAACGCGATCGAAGAGGCGGAAGGCTACAAGCGGCTGATCGACGACTACGGCCATACGCAGGAAGACATCGCCCGCATCGTCGGCAAGTCGCGCAGCCATGTCGCGAACATGGTTCGCCTGCTCGATCTGCCGGACGATGTCCGCGAGTTGCTGATCGAAGGTCGGCTGACGATGGGCCATGCGCGCGCGCTGCTTACGGCGCCCGATCCGTCGGCGTTGGCGCGCGATGTGGTGCAGATGGGCCTTTCGGTGCGCGAGGTCGAGGCGCGGGCGAAAAAGCCGCGCGCGCCTCGCAAGTCCGCGCCGCGGGAGATGGCCCGCAGCGCCGATCTCGAATCGCTGGAAGGCCAGCTCGCCGAGCAACTCGGCCTTCGGGTGCGTCTCGAATTCGATGGGGAAGGCGGACGCCTGACGCTGTTCTACAGCGATCTCGACCAGCTCGACATGCTCTGCCAGCGGCTTTCGGGCGAACGCTTCTAGACAAACGCAGGATGCGAAAAGGGCCGCGCGAAACCTGTCGCGCGGCCCTTCGATTGTCGGTGAATTACTTCTTCAGCGAATCGCGGATCTCGCGGAGCAGTACCACCTCCTCGCTCGGGCCGGCCGGTGCTTCTTCCTTCTTCGCGATCAGCTTGTTCGCCGTGCGCACCAGCAGGAAGATGATGAAGGCGAGGATCAGGAAGTTGATCGCGGCGGTGATGAACGCGCCGTAGCCGAGCATCGGCACGCCGGCCTCCTTGAGTGCGGCATAGTCGGTGAGCGAACCGGCATAGCCTTCCGGCACCGAACCCAGACGGATGAACAGCGCCGAAAAGTCGAGACCGCCGAAGATCGCGCCCACGACGGGCATGATGACGTCTTCGGTCAGCGAGCTGACGATGGTGCCGAAGGCGCCGCCGATGATGACGGCGACGGCGAGGTCGAGTACGTTGCCCTTTGCAACGAAAGCCTTGAATTCATTCAGCATTTTCAGTCCCCTTGCACGCTAGATCTCGATCAGCCTGTCCGGAAGTTCGTTGGGATTGCGCGCGCACGGCGGGAAGTGGGCCGACAGCACGACCCCGCACATTCCGATCGCCTTGACGAAACCGTTCGCAATCTTGCCATCCCGAACCTCGGAGAGCAACGCATCCAGCGCATCGCCCCAGACCTCGTGCTCGACCCTAGCATAGATGCCTTCGTCGGCAACGATTTCAGCGACATGATCATCGAGCGACAGGAAGATGAGCACGCCCGTGCGGTCTTCGGTCACGTGGATGCCGTGCGAGAGGAAGCTTTCCACCGCCGCACGGTGCACGGCGCTGCGTTTCAACGAGCGCGGTGTCAGCAGGCGCAGGACGGGCGGCAGGCGCACGAGGAGAAAGGCCGCGACGAACAGCAGCACCGAGAGCGAGGCGTAGAGCGCGATGACGAGACGTGCCGCAGGGTATCCGCCGTCGCTCCAGCCGTCGCTGGTGAACCACAGCGGATCGGGGATGCCGAGCCAGAGCAGCATCGGCGGCAGCACGATCGCGGCAAGCGCGGCCCAGGCGAAGGGGACGGCGCGGTAGTCGTCCGTCCGCCGCGTGACGACACAGAAGATCTCTCCGGACGTGGTCCGTTCCGCTGACGTAATGGCGTCACTGACGCGCACGTGCTCGTCGTTCGTCAGCCGCATCACCAGCTCCCGCTTGCGCCGCCGCCGCCGAAGCTGCCGCCGCCACCCGAAAATCCGCCGCCACCGAATCCGCCTGAGGAACCGCCGCCCCAGCTGCTGCTCCGGCCACCGCTTCCCGGCCCCCAGATGATGATCGGACCGCCGCGCCCGCGCCGCCGCTTGCCGCCGAGCACGCCGCGCAGCATCCAGAATACGAACCAGATGACGAGAATAGTCGGGATGAGTCCGAGGCCGTGCCGGATTTCCTCCTGTCGCCGCTCGCGCGCGGCGATCAGGTTGGCGCGGGCCTCCTCGGGCGGCAGCGAGAGCTGGGCGACGATGGCGTCGGCGCCCGCGACAACACCGCCTTCCATGTCGCCCTCGCGGAAACGCGGCACGATCTGGCGGTTGATGATGACGGAGGAGAGGGCGTCGGTCAGATAGCCCTCGAGCCCGTAGCCGACCTCGATGCGCACCTTGCGCTCGTTGGGCGCGACGATCAGCAGCGCGCCGTTGTCTTCCTCGCCCTGCCCGATTGCCCATGCGCGGCCGAGCCGGTAGCCGTAGTCGGCGATGTCATAGCCCTGAAGGTCGGGAATGGTGGCGACGACGAGCTGGCGCGTCGTCGTATCCTCCAGCGTTTGCAGCTTTTCGGTGAGCGCGGCCTCGATTTCCGGCGACAGCAGGTTCGCCGCATCGACGACGCGTCCCGAAAGCTTGGGGAACTGCTGCGCTGCCGCCGGAAACGCCAGCAGCAGCGCTGCGGCGAGGCACGCCAACCGGTGCATCTTTATTCGAACGACACGGTCGGCGCGGTTTCAGCTCCCTGCGTCGTAGCCTTGAACGGCGTGATCGGTTCAGCGCCGTAGATGAACTTCGCCGCGATCAGGCTCGGGAAGGTGCGGATCTCGGTGTTGTAGGCCTGCACCGCCTGATTGTAGTCGCGCCGCGCGACGGTGATGCGGTTCTCGGTGCCTTCGAGCTGCGATTGCAGTGCGAGGAAATTCTCGTTCGATTTCAGGTCCGGGTAGCGCTCGACGGTGACGAGCAGACGGGAGAGCGCACCGGAAAGCTGGTCCTGCGCGGCCTGGAAACGCTCGACGGCGGCGGGGTCGGTGAGTTGGTCGGCGCTGATCGTCGTCTGCGTCGCGGAGGCGCGCGCCTGCGTCACGGCTTCCAGCACCTCGCGCTCCTGCGCGGCGAAGCCCTTCACCGTGGCGACGAGGTTCGGGATCAGGTCCGCGCGCCGCTGATACTGGCTTTCTACCTCGGCCCACGCCGCCTTCACGGCCTCCTCGCGGGTCGGCACGGTGTTGATGCCGCACCCCATGAGCGTCAGCAGGGCGAAAAGCGGGAACAGGAACTTGCGCATCGGACGAACCCCTTCCGTATCAGTCAACTAATACAGGGCTCTTTTCGCTCATTCCGCGGCCATTAGCAACGGCTCCGCCTGCGGACCGCGCACGACCCGGCCGGGTCGCACCGCCTGCACTGCGCCGTCCCGGAAGGTGACGGCGCCGGACTTGATCGTCGCGGTATAGCCTTCCGCCTTTTGCAACAGCCGTTTGCCGCCCGCCGGGAGATCGAAGGCGAGCCACGGCTTGCCGAGCTTCAGGCGGTCGAGGTCGATGACGTTGACGTCCGCGAGGTAGCCGGGTGCGAGCAGACCGCGGTCGGCGAGGCCATAGAGCAATGCCGTGTCCCGGCATTGCCGCCTGATTGCCAGTTCGAGCGGGATGCGCCCACGCGCGCGGCCTTTCACCCAGTGCGTGAGCAGGAAGGTGGGCGAGGCGGCGTCGCAGATCGTGCCGCAATGCGCGCCGCCGTCCGAGAGCGAGATGACCGTGTCGTCGCGCTCCAGAAGCCCCTTCACGAAATCGAGGTTGCCGTCGACGTAATTGAGGATCGGCAGGTAGATGAAGCCGGTGCCGTCCCCCTCCATCATAACGTCATAGGCGATCTCGGCCGGGCTCCTGCTGCTTGCTTTCGCCAGCGCGGCGAGGCTGTGTTCGGGGGCGGGCTCGTAGTCCGGCTCCTCGCCGAGCGGGAACTGCATCGTCCAGCCCTGCGTCACCAGCATGAACAGCGCGGCCATATCGGGATGCGGCGGCGGCAGGTTGTCCTCGGCGAGCAGCTTCGCGCGGAACGCCGGGTCGCGCAGCATGGCGAGCTGCTCGGCCCAAGGCTTCCCGGCGATCACCTGCCACGACGGGCGCATCACGAAGGGGTGTACGGTGCCGCGCCACGCCATCAGCACGCCGGTGCCGCGCAGCGAGATCTGCGCGCGGATATTGGCGCCGTCGTCGTTCGCGGCTTTCGTCGCCGCCATCTGGTCGGTCCAGTGCATGGCCTTCAACGGCGATTGCAGCATGGCGAAGGTCACCGGCATCGCGGTTTCCTTCGACAGGCGCTTCATCCAGTCGAACTCGTTCCATTCGGGCATCAGGTCGGAGGCCATTTCGAACACGCCGTGACCGACGCGGCCCATGGCGCGGCCGATGCCGATCAGCTCCTCGGCGGTGGCGGTGGTGCCGGGCACCAGTTCGCCGCCCACCGACTTGTGAATGACGGTGCGCGAGGTCGAGAAGCCGAGTGCGCCGGCGCGCAGACCCTCCTCGACGATTGCCGACATGGCCTCGATCTCGTCCGCGGTCGGCGGTTCGTTCGCCGCGCCGCGATCGCCCATCACATAGGCGCGCACGGCGCCGTGGGGCACGTGGCAGGCGACGTCGATGGTGCGTGGCAGCGCCTCCAGCGCGTCGAGATATTCGGGGAAACTCTCCCAGTTCGGCTCTGTTGCAAACATGGGGCACGGCCGCGCGGCGTCACCCAGTTGGGGGATTA
>JACFNY010000125.1:4065-6398 GCA_019454625.1 Sphingomonadaceae bacterium | reverse complement strand
CACGAGGTGATCGCAGGCGCGGCCGACCGCAGCTACGGCCTCGCCGTCGCGCGGCTCGCCGGGCTCCCGGAACTCGTCACGCACCGCGCGTCCGAAGTGCTCGCCCGGCTGGAGCAGGGCAAGGCGAAGACCGGCGGCATCGCCGCGGGGCTCGGCGACCTGCCGCTGTTCAGCGCCGCCGCGCCGGCGACACCGGCGCGCGACGCCCTGCGCGATGCGCTCGCGGCGCTGCGGCCGGACGAGATGAGCCCGCGCGCCGCGCTCGACGCGCTCTACGACCTCAAGCGCTTGGCAGACGGGAGCTGAGGGGCGATATCGTGAGCATGACCGACCGTTTCCACCGCGTCACCGACCGCCGCGCGATCATCGACCGCCGCGAAGTCGCCGAGGTGCTGGCCTCGATCCCCGCCGACCGCGCCGCCGCCGTCGGCGTGCTGCGGGTCGCGCTCGCGGGCGCGCGCGCCGAGCTGAAGCGGCGGCTGGAAGCCGCGCCCTACAAGGGGCTGGAACTCGCGAACGGCCACGCCTTCCTCACCGATCAACTGGTGCGGCTGGTCTTCGATTTCGCGACGCAGCGCCTCTACCCGGCGAGCAACCCGAGCGCCGCCGAGCGCATCGCCGTGTGCGCCGTGGGCGGCTACGGCCGCGCCGAGATGGCGCCGTTCTCGGACGTCGACATCCTGTTCCTCACCGCGCAGAAATCCACCGGCTGGATCGAGCAGGTCGTCGAGACGATGCTCTACACGCTGTGGGACCTCGGGCTGAAGGTCGGCCACGCGACGCGCTCCATCGCCGATGTGGTGCGCCTGTCGCGCGAGGACGTGACGATCCGCACCGCCATGCTGGAGGCGCGCTACGTGTGGGGCGACGAGGCGCTCTACGACGAGGCGAACGCGCGGTTCCTGAAGGAGGTCGTCTCCGGCACCGAGCGCGACTTCACGCAGGCCAAGCTCGCCGAGCGCGAGGCACGGCACACGCGCATGGGGGACAGCCGCTACGTCGTCGAGCCCAACATCAAGGAGGGCAAGGGCGGGCTTCGCGACCTGCACACGCTGTTCTGGATCGGCAAGTACGTGCTGCGCGTGGAGCGCGCGGCCGAACTCGTCGACAAGGGGCTGCTGACGCCCCGCGAGTACCGCCAGTTCAACAAGGCCGAGAACTTCCTCTGGGCGGTGCGCATCAACCTGCACGACATCGCGAAGCGCGCCGAGGAGCGGCTGACCTTCGACATGCAGCGCGAGCTCGCGGCGCGGCTCAACTACCACGACCGCGCGGGCATGTCGGCGGTCGAGCGCTTCATGCGCCACTATTTCCTGATCGCGCGGCAGGTCGGCGACCTCACCGGCCTGTTCCTCTCGCACCTCGAGGAGACCTACGCGGAAAGCCGCATCCGCCTGCCGAGCGTGCGCCGCGCGCCCCGGAAGCTGAACGGCTTCACCGTGCAGCGCGGCCGCCTCGGCGTGCCGGGCGACGATTTCTTCGCGAAGGACCCGGTGCGGCTCATCGAGATGTTCGCGCTCGCCGAGAAGCACGCGCTTGAAATCCATCCCCAGGCGATGCGGCAGGCCGGGCGCGACGCGAAGCTGATCGACGCCGCCGTGCGCCGCGACCCGCGCGCCAACGCGCTGTTCATGGACGTGCTCACCAGCCGCCGCGCGCCCGACACGGTGCTGCGCTGGATGAACGAGGCGGGCGTGTTCGGCCGCTTCGTTCCCGATTTCGGCCGCGTCGTCGCGCGGATGCAATACGACATGTACCACCACTACACGGTGGACGAGCACACGATCCGCGCCATCGGCCTGCTCGCGCGCATCGAGAGCGGCGAACTCGCGGCCGAGCACCCGACGAGCGCCGTCATCATCCACCAGATCGCCTCGCGCCGCGTGATCTACGTGGCGGTGCTGCTGCACGACATCGCCAAGGGGCGCGGCGGCGACCACAGCGTGCTCGGTGCCGACGTCGCGCTGGCGCTCTGCCCGCGCCTCGGCCTCACGCCCGCCGAGACCGAGACCGTCTCCTGGCTGGTGCGCTATCACCTGCTGATGTCGGAGACCGCGACGCGCCGCGATCTTTCGGATTTCAAGACGATCCAGGACTTCGTCGCGGTCGTGCAGGACGTCGAGCGGCTGCGGCTGCTGATGGTGCTCACCGTGGTCGACATCCGCGCGGTCGGGCCCGGCCGCTGGACCGAATGGAAGGCGCAGCTGCTGCGCGACCTCTATGTCGCCGCCGAGGAGATGCTGCGCCTCGGCCACCAGCAGCGCGGCCGCCGGGCGACGCGGGGCACCCAAACGGGAAAAATAAAAGACGCCCAAAACAGGGGCGAGCCGGTG
>JACFNY010000125.1:0-4055 GCA_019454625.1 Sphingomonadaceae bacterium | reverse complement strand
CGCATCGCCGCCAAGAAGGAAGACCTCAAGGCCGCGCTCGGCTGGAGCGACCGGGTCTTCAACGCGCACGCGAAGCGGTTCTTCGACAGCTACTGGGTCGCCGAGCCCGCGGCGTCGCTGTTTGCGAACGCGCGGCAGATCGCAGAGGCGAAGGACGAGATTTCCGTGGCGATGACCTGCGACGATGCGCTCGGCGCGACGCAGGTGTCGGTGTACGCGCCCGACCATCCGGGCCTGTTCTACCGGATCGCGGGCGGCATCACGCTGTGCGGCGCGAACATCGTCGACGCGCGCATCCACACGACGCGCGACGGCATGGCGATCGACAACCTCGTGGTGCAGACGCCCGAGGGCCGTGCGCTGGAGGAAGCCCATGCGCTCGACCGGCTGAAGACGACGATCATCGAGGCGGCCTCGGGGCAGGTGAAACTCGCCGAGCGGCTGGCCGCGCGGCCGCTTGCCCGGCACCGGGCCGACGTGTTCAAGGTGGAGCCGAACGTGCTCGCCGACAACAAGGCCTCGAACCGCTACACGGTGATCGAGGTGCACGCGCTCGACCGGCCGGCGCTGCTCTACGGGATCACGCGCACGCTGTTCGACGCGCGGCTTTCGATCAGCTCGGCGCATATCGCCACTTACGGCGAGCGCGCCGTCGACGTTTTCTACGTGACCGATCTCACCGGCGACAAGATCGAGAACGCGCAGCGCCTGAAAGGCATCACGCGCAAGCTGCTCGCGGTGGCCTCGGGCGAGACCGAAGCGAAGGCGGCCGCCTGAAAAAGGACCCGCGCCCCTCGGGGCACGGGTCCAACTCCCCGGGTCAGCGTGGAGTGTCTCCGAATATCCCCGTCACGGCCGCACAACCGAATCCGCAGCCGGACGCGCGGGCGAAAACCTGCCGACAGCTTTCCCCCGCGTAAAGATCTAACTTGGGACGAAGCGCGCGATCGTGCAACCGCCCGCGTGGGATACGGCAATGTTGCTGCCGTGCATCGCCGGGTAGTGTTGCCGAAAGAGCACAGATTCGGGGTGCGGACGCCGGAACATATCCGCCGGGCGTTGCTTTGAAGCTTGCGGGCGCTAGGAGGACGGTGTGCTGGAGGTCGTGAAGTGGGCCGCGTCGATCAGCGGCATGGCGGCGGCGCTCGCCGTCGCCGCCGATCTCGGACGGCGCGTCACCGGATGGGGGTTCGTGCTGTTCCTGGCGTCGAGCGCGGCGTGGATCACGGCCGGGCTGCTCGACGCGGAGCCGGCGCTCTCCACGCAGAACGCCGTGCTCTTCGTCATCAACGCCGTCGGCGTCTACCGCTACCTGATCCGGAAGGTGCCCGGCGTCAGTGCGACAGCACCAGCGGCAGCGGCGCGTCCGCCAGCAGCGAGCGGGTGACGCCGCCGAGGATGAACTCGGCGAACCGCGAGCGGCCGTAGGCGCCCATCACCAGATAGCCGGCGCCGACCTCGGCGGCGATGCTGCCGAGCGTGTCCGCCACCGTGCCGCTCTTCGCGCGGGCATGGACCTCGGCCTTGATGCCGTAGCGGGACAGGTACGATGCCGCCTCGCGCGCCGGGATGTGCGACGCGAAATCCTCCTCGATGCAGGCGATGTGAACCGCCTTCGCCGCGGTCAGCATGTGCATCGTGTTGCGCACGGCCTGCGCCGCCTCGGGCGAGCCGTTCCACGCGACGAGCGCGGCGCCCGAGGGATCGAAGCCGATGTGGTCGTCGCGGACCGCGAGCACCGGCGCGCGGACCTTCGTGGCGATCTCGCCGACGATGGGAAGGGCCGCGTCCGGGTCGGTGAGCTTGCCCGTGGGGCTCAGCACGATGAGGTCGGTGAGCTGGCTGTGCATCATCACCGCGACCGACCCGCTGCCGCGCGAATCGATCCAGTCCCACGGCACGCCTTCCTTGCCGAGCTGCGCCTCGATGCGCGTGCGCGTCGCCTCCATCGTCTCGGCATAGGCCTCGTAGGCGATCATCGCGCCGGTGAAGGGCTCGCCGGCATAGGCCGCGAACGGCATGGCCTGAAGGCAGGTCAGGTGCCCGCTGTAGTAGCGCGCCACGTCCAGCGCCGCCTGGAGGCGCGCGTTCTGCCCGGCATCGTCATGGATATGGACGAGAATCGATTTCATGTTCCACTCTCCCGCTGTTCACCCGAATGGGTGGTACCACTGCCGACGCTAGCAACATTGCGGCAGATCAAGAAGGAGAGCGCGCCGCCTAGACGTCCAGATTGGCGACGCTGAGCGCGTTCTCCTGAATGAATTCGCGGCGCGGCTCGACCACGTCGCCCATCAGCCGCGTGAAGATCTCGTCGGCGACGTCGGCCTGCGCGATCTCCACCTTCAGCATGGAGCGGACGGCCGGATCGAGCGTGGTTTCCCAGAGCTGCTCGGCGTTCATCTCGCCGAGGCCCTTGTAGCGCTGGATGGCAAGGCCCTTGCGGCCGATCTCGAAGATCGCCTCGAGCAGCGCGGACGGCCGCGTCACCTGCCGGTCGCCGAGCCTGATCGGCGTGCGGTAGGCTGCCGCCTCGCCCGCGAGCAACTGGTTGATCTTGCGCGCCTCGGCCGAAACGATGAACGCGCGGTCGATCGTGTAGTGGTCCGACACGCCGCGGAACGCGCGGGCGAGCCTGTAGCCGCCGTCGACGCGCCCGGCGGTCCACTGCCCGTCGTCGTGGCCGTTCAGCCACGCGGCGACATCGGCCGCGGCGTCGCGCTCGGGATCGAGTCCTCCGGAGATCGCCAGCGCCTCGACGATGCGCGGATCGTAGCGGCCGGGCACGTAGGCCATCAGCGACCGCAGCTTGCGCGCCTGATCGACGAGGCCGCGCAGGTCGTCGCCGGTGCGCTGGCCGTCCGCCGTCTCCGCGACGAGCCCGTCGAGGCCGGTGCGGATCAGGTAGTCGTCGAGCGCCGCCTGATCCTTGAGGTACACCTCGGAACGGCCGCGCGTGACCTTGTAGAGCGGCGGCTGCGCGATGTAGAGGTGCCCGGCCTCGATCAGCTCGCGCATCTGACGGTAGAAGAAGGTGAGCAGCAGCGTGCGGATGTGTGCGCCGTCCACGTCGGCGTCGGTCATGATGACGATCTTGTGGTAGCGCAGCTTCGAAATATCGAAGTCGTCGCGGCCGATGCCGGTGCCGAGCGCCTGGATGAGCGTGCCGATCTCCTTCGACGAGAGCATCCGGTCGAAGCGCGCGCGCTCGACGTTCAGGATCTTGCCCCGAAGCGGCAGGATCGCCTGGAAGTGCCGGTCGCGGCCCTGTTTCGCTGAGCCGCCCGCCGAATCGCCCTCGACGAGGAACAGCTCGGACTTCGCCGGGTCCTTCTCCTGACAGTCGGCGAGCTTGCCGGGGAGCGAGGAGACCTGCAGCACGTTCTTGCGGCTCGCCTCGCGCGCCTTGCGCGCGGCCTCGCGCGCCACGGCGGCGGAGACGATCTTCTCGACGACCGCCCTTGCCGGTCCCGGATTTTCCTCCAGCCACTCGGCGAGCCTCTCGCCGATCAGCGATTCGATCGGCTGCCGTACCTCGGAGGAGACGAGCTTGTCCTTGGTCTGCGAGGAGAACTTGGGATCGGGCACCTTCACGGAGACGATCGCGGTGAGCCCCTCGCGCATGTCCTCGCCCGTCGGCGCCACCTTCTCCTTCTTGAGGATGCCGGAGCTTTCCGCGTAGTTGTTGAGCGTGCGCGTCAGCGCGCTGCGGAACGCCGCCATGTGCGTGCCGCCGTCGCGCTGCGGGATGTTGTTGGTGAAGGGCAGGACCTGCTCGTAGTAGCTGTCGTTCCATTCGAGCGCGACATCCACCGCGATGCCGTCGCGCTCGCCCTGCATCAGGATCGGCTCGGGGATCAGCGGTGACTTGGTGCGGTCGAGGTACTTCACGAACGCGGCGACGCCGCCTTCGTAGAACATCTCCACGACCTTCGGCTCGGTGTGGCGCGCATCGGTCAGCACCACCTTCACGCCGGAGTTGAGGAAGGCGAGCTCGCGGTAGCGGTGCTCAAGCCGGTCGAAATCGAACTCGATGACCTTGAACGTCTCTTCGG
>JACFNY010000124.1 GCA_019454625.1 Sphingomonadaceae bacterium | reverse complement strand
ACCTCAGGGGCACGCTCGACGGCAAGACCGTGGGCGGCAAGGTCCACTATCCGTTGGAAGAGGGGTTGCCGATCGACGTGTCGCTCGGCCTGCAAGGGCTGAACTGGGACCGCGTGGTCTCGAAGGCGTCGACGGGAAAATCCGGCGACGCCTTCGCGCGCACGGTGAATTTCGACGTGCGCCTCGGCGAACTGCTGATGGGCGGCAGCCGCTACGGCGGCATCACCGCGAAAGGCAGTTACGCGGCCGACAAGGTGACGCTGGCGCAGGCGGTGGTGGAGGAAGCGCTCGGCTTCGGCATCACCGCCAAGGGCAGCATCGACAAGCTCTCCGCCGACCGCCGCGCCGACCTCGCGCTCGGCCTTGCGGGCGAAGGCGTGAAGGGCGCCATCACCGTGAAGGGGCCGATGTCGAAGCTCGATGTCGGCGGTGCTGTCACCTACGCGGGCGCGGAGATCGGCCTCAATGGCTGGGTGCGGACGGAGCCGGACGTCGCCTACCAGCTCGCGGCATCGGCGAAGGCGCCGGAAGCGGGCGTCGTGCTCGCCCGTCTTCAGGACGAGCCGCGTGCGGCGAAACTCGGCCCGCTCGACCTCGGGATGCAGATCGCGGGGGCGGGCGATGTCGCGAAGATCACCGGCATCGCGGGCAAGATCGGCGGCATGACGCTCTCCGGGGACGCCTCCGTCAACACGGGCGGCGCGGTGCCCGTGGTGAACGCCGTGCTGAAGGCGGGCGTCGTGCCCGTGCTTGCGCTGATGGGCGACGACGGCACCGGCGCGGCCGAGGCGGCGAGCGGGAAGGGCGCGCGCTGGTCCTCCGAGCCGCTGTCGTTCGACTGGATCCGCAATTTCGACGGCCGCATCGCGCTGACGGCGGAGCGGGCGCTTTACGGCGACTACGTGTTGGACAAGCCGTCGCTCGCACTCGTCAGCAAAGGCGGCACGCTGAACATCGAAGGGTTGAAAGGCGGGCTCTACGGCGGCGTCTTCACCGCCTCCGGCACACTCACCTCGGGCGAGGCGCAGGGCATGGCGCTGAAGGTCGCGCTGAGCGGCGTGCCTGTCGAGCCGTTCCTGAAAGCGGCAATGGCGAGCGCGCCCGCCACCGGCACGTTCGACATGACCGCGAACGTCACCGCGCGCGGCCGTTCGCAGAAGGCGCTGATGTCCTCGCTTGCCGGGCCGGTGCGCCTCGCCGCGACGAACGGCGTCATCCGCAAGGTGAACCTGAAGGCGCTCGACGAGGAACTGGGCGACCTGCGCTCCATCGACAGCTTCGCCCGCTTCGCGGGAACGGCGCTGAAAGGCGGCGAGACGCAGTACCGCACGCTCGCCATCGACGCGACCGGCAAGGGCGGCCGCTTCAACATCGACAAGGTGACGAGCGACATGGACGGCGGCAGCGTGACCGCCAAGGGCTATGTCGACATGGGCGCGTGGTATGCCGACAGCGTCGCCACCTTCCGCCTCGGCAGCCACGCGGACGCGCCGGCGATCCCCGCGACGATCAAGGGGCCGCTGCCGGTGCCGGAGGTCAATTATTCGCTGGGGCCGCTGCAAACGTGGTTCGGCAAGCGCATCGCGCTCGTCGGCATCAAGGCGGCGGTGGGCGGCGAGAAGCTCGATCTCGGCGGCCTCATCGGCGGCAAGACGCAGGACAAGGCGGCTGTGGCCGAAGGCGAGACGCCTGCCGCCGCGCAGCCGCAGAAGAGCGTGGAGCAGGAACTCGGCACCGCGCTCGGCAAGGGCCTCGGCAAGCTGCTCGGCAAGAAGAAGCCCGCCGAACAGGAGCAGTAGGCGGGGGCTGCGTCCCTTACGCCGCCCGCAGCAGGTGCAGCCGCGCCTTGCCGACGTCGCGGACCGTGTCGACGACGTAGCCCTCCGGACCAAGCGTCTCGTCGCGGCTCGTCTCAACGCTGATCCATGCGCCCGGCGCCGGCCAGCCGCCTTGCCGCAAGGCCGCGAGCGACCGTTCCGCAAGGCCCTTGCCGTAGGGCGGATCGAGGAACAGGAGGTCGTATGATGCGGTCGCCGTGCCCGGCGCGTCCGCGCTTCGGGCCAGAATGCCGGTCCGCCCGGCGGCGCCGAGCTTCGCGATATTGGCCTTGAGCGCGGCGAGCGCGCTGCGGTCTGTCTCCACGAACGTCGCGTGCGCGGCCCCGCGCGACAGGGCCTCGAGCCCGAGCGCGCCGGTGCCCGCGAACAGGTCGGCGACGGCCAGCCCCTCGAACGTGCCGAGGCGGCTCGTCAGCATCGAGAACAGGGTTTCGCGCGCGCGGTCGGCGGTGGGCCGGGTCGCGGCACCGGCGGGCGCGGCGAGGGGCCGTCCGCGCCATGCCCCGGCGATGATCCTCATTTCTGCGGCAGGCGGCTCCGCAGCCGCGACACGGCGTCGTCCGGGACCTGCTCCACGCCGCGCACCGGAAGCTCGCCCAGATCGAAGGGCCCGTAGCCGACGCGGATCAGCCGTGCGACCTTGAGACCGAGGTGCTCCAGCACCTTGCGGACCTCGCGGTTCTTGCCCTCGGTGATGCTGACGACGAGCCACGCATAGGCGCCGGACCTGTGCTCGATGTCGGCGTTGATGGAGCCGTAGCGCACGCCTTCGATGGTGACGCCCTCGGCGAGCGCCTCGAGCGCGCGGGCGTTGACGCTGCCGAACACGCGCACGCGGTAGCGCCGCACCAGCGCGTTCGCGGGAAGCTCCATCGCGCGCTTCAGCTCGCCGTCGTTGGTGAGGAGCAGCAGGCCCTCGGTGTTCATGTCGAGACGGCCGATGGTGACGAGCCGGGGCAGGTCCTTCGGCAGCAGGTCGTAGATCGTGGCGCGGCCCTTGGGATCGCGCGCCGTCGTCAGGCAGCCGGCGGGCTTGTGGAAGCGGTAGAGGCGCGTCGCGCTCGCGGCGGCCACAGGGTTGCCGTCCACGGTCACGCCCGCGAGCGAGGCGAGGTTGAGCGCAGGCGAGGTCAGGACGGCGCCGTCCACCGAAACGCGGCCCTCGGCGATCATCCGCTCGATGTCGCGCCGCGACCCGACGCCCGCGCGGGCGAGCAGCTTGGCGATGCGCTGCGGCTCGCCGGGCCTGTGCGCCGGGGCGGCGGGGCGGTCGGGACGGCGCTGGGGCCGGGCGGGGCGCTCGGACCTTCCGGCCGGGCGCTGCCGTTCATCGCCGCGTTCGTCACGGCGATCGGCGGGCGGGCGCGGACGGCGCGGCTTGCCGTCCACGGGCGGACGCGCAGGACCGCCGGCTTTCGAAGGACGGCGCGGGGGGCCGGAACGGCGAGGGGGTTTCGACATGGCGCCCAACTGGACCGGAAGCGGGGAATTGGCAAGCCCGGCGCGTCTCTCCCGGCGATGGGACGGCTCAGTCGAAGTCGCGGGGAACCGCCTCGTCGCCTTCCGTGCGGTTCCGGTAGAGCGCCGCGCGCGCGAGCAGCATCAGCGTGACCGGCGTGGTCAGCGTCACGAACAGCGCGATCAGCACCTCGTGGATCACGGGCCGGCTCTGGAGCGCGGAGAAGCAGATCATCGACGCGATGAGGACGCCGCCCGCGCCGAGCGTCGTTCCCAGCGTGGGGGCGTGGACGCGCTCGTAGAAGGACTTGAGCCGAAGGAGGCCGAAAGAACCGATGGCGGTGATGACGGCGCCGGACAGCAGGAACAGCGCCGTCAGGATCGTCGCCCACAGCGGCAGGTCGGGTGCATGGATCATTCGATCACCTCGCCGCGCATCAGGAACTTCGAAAGCGCCACCGTGCCCGTGAAGCCGAGGATGCCGATGGCGAGCGCGGATTCGAAATAGAGCGTACGGCCGGTCTGGATGCCGAAGGTGACGAGCAGCAGCATGGCGTTCACATAGAGCGTATCGAGTCCCAGCACGCGGTCCTGCGCGCGCGGGCCCACGGCGACGCGCCAGGCGGCGCAGGCCATCGCGAAGCCGAGGATGATCTGCGACGTGGTGATCGCCCACGCCAGGAACAGCGTGCTCATTCGAATATCTCCATCAGCAGGCGTTCGTAGCGGTTCTTGATGAGCGCGATCCACTGTTCGTCGTCGACGAGGTCGAGGACGTGAATGAGCAGGAGGTTGCGCGAACGGTCGTATTGCAGCCAGAGCGTGCCCGGCGTCGCCGTGATGATGCAGGCCAGAACGGCGAGGCCGTACTGATTGCGAAGGTCGAGCGGCATTTGCAGGAAGCCGGACCGGTGGTCCTGCCGCTTGCCGAAGAGGATGATGCGTCCCACCGCGATGTTCGAGCGGATGATGTCCTGCAACACGATGATCGCCAGCCGGGGGATGGCGAGGGAAAACCTGATCTTCGCGGGCTCCGGCTGAAGCGCCGCCATCGCATTCGTCGCAAGCACGGCGATCAGGCTTCCGAGCAGGACATGGCCGGGGGACACCGATTCCGTCAGCAGCAGCCACATCGCGAGCAACGCGGCCGCGAACGCAGGGTAGGGGACGATCCGCCTCATGGCTGCACCTGGCCGCTGTTCGCCGAGAGCACCGCGTCGGAGTAGACCGCCCGGTCGGAAAGGTTGCCCGCGATGTCCTCCATGTAGGTCATCACCGCGCCCGCATAGACCATCAGGGCAAGGCACGCCGCGAGCAGGATGCCGACCGGAAGCGCCTCGACGATGCTGAGCGCGGGGGTCTGCGTTTCGTCCGGCGTCCAGATCAGGTCTATGCCCGCGCGCACCGTGGCGATCAGCGCCGCGAGACCGGAACCGAGCACCAGCGCGATGAACAGCCACGACATTGCGGGCACGGTTTCCTGCTCGAACAGCAGGCCGTCGATCATGGCGAACTTGGCGATGAAGCCCGACAGCGGCGGCAGGCCCGACAGCAGCACGGCGCAGAAAGCGAAGCCGCCGCCGATGAGGGCGAGCGTCGCCGGGATCACGACGCCGATCTCGTCGTCCTCCTCCTCGGCGAGCGCGCCGATATACTCGTCCTCGAAAACCGGTTCGGAGGTCGATGCCTCGTCCTCGTCCAGACTGCCGCGTTCGACGAGCTCGGTGATGAGGTAGAAGGCGCTGATCGCCAGCGTCGAGCTGACGAGGTAGAAAAGCGCCCCGGAGAGCACGTTGCTGCTGCCCGTTCCGATCGCCGCGAGCAGCGTGCCCGAGGAGACGAGGACGTAGTGCCCGCCGATCCCGGTCAGCGTCGATGCCGAGAGGATGCCGACCGTGCCGAAGGCGATCGTCGCCATGCCGCCGATCAGCAGCCATTCGTTGGCGAAGCTCGCGGCGAGGCCCGCCTCGTCGCCGAACAGCAGCATGGAGAGGCGCAGGACGATGTAGACGCCCACCTTGCTCATGATCGCGAACACGGCGGCGACCGGCGGCGCGGCGGCGGCATAGGTGCGCGGCAGCCACAGCCCCAGCGGCCACATGCCGGCCTTCACGAGGAAGGCGATGCCGAGGATCGCGGCGCCGGCTTCGAGCAGCATCACGTCGTCCTCGGGCACGTTCGGGATGCGGACGGCAAGATCGGCCATGTTGAGCGTGCCGGTGACGCCGTAGAGCATACTGACGCCGATGAGGAACAGCAGCGAGGTCGCCACGTTGATCGTGATGTAGTGCAGCCCGGCGCTGACCCGCGCCCGGCCCGAGCCGTGCAGCACGAGGCCATAGGACGCCGCGAGCAGCACTTCGAAGAACACGAACAGGTTGAAGAGATCGCCGGTGAGGAACGCGCCGTTCAGCCCCATCAGCAGCAGCAGGAACAGCGCGTGGAAGCGCGGTCCCGCCCGGTCCCACCGCGCGAGCGCGTAGAACAGCGAGGTGAAGCCGAGCACGGCGGTGAGCATCAGCATCAGGGCGGAAAGCCTGTCCACCACCAGCACGATGCCGAACGGCGCCGCCCAGTCGCCCAGCCGGTAGGAACCGACCCACGGACGGCCGGACGCGTCGGCCGAGAGGGTCTGGTGGAGCAGGACGGCGGCGATCACGACGAGAAACGCGGCGGCGGCGAGCGCGAGGCCGCTGCGCAGACGGCGGTGACGATCGCTGAACAGCAGCATCAGCGCGCTGACGACCAGCGGCAGGACGATCGGCAGGACGATCAGGTGCTGGAGCCAGCCGCTCACGAGTCCTGCTCCTCGCCGTCGACGTGGTCGGTGTCGGTGAGGCCGCGCGAGGCCAGCAGCACGACGAGCATCAGCGCCGTCGTCGCGAATGAAATGACGATCGCCGTCAGCACCAGCGCCTGCGGCACGGGATCGGTGTAGGCGGCCGGGTCGACGGCCCCGCCCTTTTCGATGATGGGCGGCGCGTCGATGCGCAGCCGCCCCATGGCGAGAATGAACAGGTTCACGGCGTAGGAGAGCAGGGCGAGACCGATCACCACCTGAAAGGTGCGCGGCCGCAGCAGCAGCCAGACGCCCGAGCCGGTGAGGACGCCGATGGCA
>JACFNY010000123.1:3539-6463 GCA_019454625.1 Sphingomonadaceae bacterium | reverse complement strand
GAGTGAGGGCGGCAAGGCACGCCTGCCCCGCAGGGCCCTCGAGCCGCAGCGCGGTACGTCCATGTGTCAGATCGAGCGCGAGCACGACGTCTTCCCGGAACGTCTCGTCCACGTGCCCGAGGGCGGTCGCGACGGCATCGGCGGGGCCGGTCAGCAGCCATTCGCCCGGCGCGATCGCCGAGATGGCGATGCTGCCGTTCTCGCTGTAGCGGTTCGGGGCGGGCGCGCCGAGGCCGAGCGCCGCAGCCAGCTGTTGCGGCGTGTCGGCTCCGCCGCCGATCTGGACCTTGGCGACGCCGAGGTCCGCGTCGATACGGCACCCGGCCGGCATGTCGAGGATGTCAGGCATCGAGCCGGGCTCCTTCCGGATCATAGCGGCAAAGGCCGGTGATGCGGGCTTCGCGCCACGCCCCGAGGTTCCAGATGCGCACGCTTTCGCCGATCCGGTCCTGTCCGTGCGCGACAAGTGCGAGTGCGAGCGGGGCCTCCAGCGTGGGGGACCATGCGCTCGACGTGACCCAGCCCTCGCCCGGCTTCGGCGCGGCTGCCATTTCCGGGAGGACGTGCGCGCCCGCGACCAGCGGCGCCGGATTGCCGTCCGTCACTTCGAGGCCGACGAGGCTGCGCCGGTCGCCCCTCAGCCCGTCCGGGCGGAGCGCGGAGCGGCGGCCCACGAAATCCTGTGTCTTCTTCCGCATGATCCCGCCGAAACCGATGTCCTGCGGCAGCGTGGTGCCGTCGGTGTCGGAGCCGACGTGCAGGAAGCCTTTCTCGATGCGCATCGTCATCAGCGCCTCGATGCCGAACGGGATCAGGCCATACGGGGCGCCGGCTTCGACCAGCGCCGCCCAGAGTTGCCCGGCATCCCGCCATGGGACGGCGATCTCGTAGGAAAGCTCGCCGGTGAAGCTGACGCGCGCGACGTGTGCGGGGATGCCGCAGACCCGTCCGGCGCGCGCGCTCATGTGCGGGAAGGCATCGCCGGAGATGTCGATGTCCGGCTCCAGCGCGGCGAGCGCGTGGCGCGCCTTCGGCCCGGCGATGTTCGCGACCGCCCGGCAGGTGGTGACGTCCTCCACCAGCACGCGCATCTGCGTCCATTCGCATTGCAGCCATTCGCGGAAGGCTTCCGCGACAGCGGCGGCATGACCGCTGGTCGTGCCGACGAGGAAGCGGTCGTCCGCCAGCCGCGTGACCACGCCGTCGTCGAACACGGTGCCGTTCTCGGTCAGCATGATCGCATAGCGGCAGCGGCCGACCTTCAGCGTGCTGATCGTGTTCACGTACATGCGGTCGAGGAAGGCAGCGGCGTCCGGCCCCTTCACCTCGATCTTGCCGAGCGGCGAGGCCTCGAAGAGGCCGACGCCGCTGCGCACGGCCAGCACCTCGCGGCGGACGGCGTCCGCCTCCTGCTCGCCGGGACGAAGGTAGGCGGCGGGGCGCATCCAGCCGCCGTACTCGTCGAGCAGGGCGCCGCGTTCGACATGCCAGTCGTGGAGCGCGAGGCGGCGGCGCGGGTGCAGCCCTTCGCCGACGCGGTGCCCGGCGAAGACGCCGAAGGGTGTCGGATCATAGGGCGGGCGGAATTTCGTGGTGCCGATCGCCTCCATCGGCTTGTCCAGCAATGTGCCAAGGATGCCGATGCCGTTGACGTTCGAGGTCTTGCCCTGATCGGAGGCCATGCCGAGCGTCGTGTAGCGCTTCAGGTGCTCGACCGACCGGAAATTCTCGCGTGCGGCGAGCGCGACGTCTCCGGCGGTCACGTCGTTCTGGAAATCGACCCATGCTTCGGGGTCGGGCTCTCCGGTTTCGGAAATCGACCAGAGCGCCGGGATCGGCGATGCGGCCTTGCGGGGCGCGTCGTCTCCGCGCGCAGCGGCAAGCGTGCTTTCGGCTGCGAAATCGCCCGCTGCGCCGCCGATGCTCTTCTGTCCGGCGGCGGCGAGGGGAACGAAGCTCTGAAGGTCCGGGTCGAGCGTCAAGCGCCCCGCACCATGCGAGTGCAGGTGGACGGCAGGGTTCCAGCCGCCCGACACGAGCAGCGTGTCGCAGCGCAATTCGATCGTCTGGCCCTCGATCCGCCCGGCGACGTTCACGCGCCCGAGGCGCACGGCCCTGATGGCCCGGCCGCCGATCGCCGCCGCTGGCGCCATGCCCGCGTGGACGGGGATGCCGAGGGCTTCTGCGCGCGTTGTCAGCGCGGCGGAGGGAGTCTCGCGCGCATCGGCGATGGCCGCGATGTGCGTGCCCGCCTCGGCCAGATCGAACGCCGCCTGCCACGCGCTGTCGTTGTTGGTGGCAAGGACGATCTCCCGCCCGGCGACGACGCCGCAGCGATGGAGATAGGCGCGTGCGGCGCCTGCCAGCATCACGCCAGGGCGGTCGTTGCCCCGGAACACCAGCGGGCGTTCGATAGCGCCCGTCGCGAGCACCAGTTCGTCCGTGCGGACCCGCCACAGCCGCTGGCGTGGGCCGCTGCGCTGCCCGAGTGGCAGATGGTCGGTCAGCCGCTCGCACAGCGCGACCATGCCGTGGTCGTAGTGCCCCGTGGCGAGCGTCCGCGTCTTCAGCGTGACGTTCGGCAGCGCCGCGAGCGCGCGGAGCGTATCCTCGATCCAGACGCGCGCGGGCTTGCCCTCGACGGGATCGCCGGTCCCGGCGAGCCTGCCGCCCCAGTGCGTGCCGCCCGTCACCAACACCACCGATTTCCCGGCCTGCGCGGCATGAAGCGCCGCCGCGAGCCCGGCGTTGCCGCCGCCGACGACCAGCACGTCCGTGTGCGCGGACGTCTGCGCGTAGGTATCCGGATCAGGATGCGCCGGCGACGTGCCGAGACCTGCGGCCTTGCGGATCGCGGGCTCGAACAGGCGCCAGTCCGGCCACATGAAGGTCTTGTAGTAGAATGCCGCCGGGATGAATCGCTT
>JACFNY010000123.1:0-3529 GCA_019454625.1 Sphingomonadaceae bacterium | reverse complement strand
CAGGCCGTTCACCGCCATCAGGTCGAAGCGGAGGCTCGGCCACGCGTTCACCGGGTTCGCGTCGAGCCCCTCGTAAAGCTCCACGTAGGGCGCCTTGAGGTTCGGGATCGTCCGTGCACCGCGTTCGAGCTGGACGATGGCGTTGGGCTCGTCGAGCCCTGCGGCGATGAGGCCGCGCGGACGGTGGTACTTGAAGCTGCGCCCGACCATGCGCTCGCCGCTCGCGAGCAGCGCGGAGGCGAGCGTGTCGCCCGCGAACCCCGAATAGGTCCTGCCTTCCCAGTGGAAGGTGACGGGCCGGGTGCGGTCGATGTCGCCGCCGTGTTCGAGGCGATAGCCGCTCATGCCTCGCCCTCCAGCGCCGGGCGGGGATCGGTCATGCCGTAGACGGCGAGGATACGGTGCGAGACCGTATCGCGCGCGATGTTGAACCAGAGGCCGCAGCCGAAGCGGTGGTGCCAGCGTTCGAAGCCGAGGCCCTTCACGTTGTCGCGGTAGAACATGTAGTCCGCCCATGCCGTGTCGTCGGTGGACGCCGGGTCGGCGGGGCGGACGATCGGACTCTCGCCGCCGCAGCGGAACTCGCTCTCGGCGCGCGGCCCACACCAGGGACAGTCGATCAGCAGCATGGCATCCTCAATGGGCAATGCCGGAGGCGGCGGCTTCGTCGATGAGCGCGCCGGTCCGGAAACGGTCGAGCGAGAAGGGGGCGGCAAGCGGATGCGCTTCACCGGTGGCGATGTGGTGGGCAAGGCAGAAGCCGCCGCCGGGGATCGCCTTGAAGCCGCCGGTGCCCCAGCCGCAGTTGAGGTACAGGCCCTTCACCGGGCTTTCGCCGAGGATCGGCGTCGAATCGTGCACGACATCGACGATGCCTGCCCATTGCCGGAGCAGGCGCACGCGCGAGAAGTGCGGGAACAGGTCGATGAGGCCTGCCGCCGTGTGTTCGAGCACGGGCAGACTGCCGCGCTGGGCATAGGAGGGGAACAGGTCGAGCGTGCTCCCCACCACGATCTCGCCCTTGTCGGACTGGCTGAGGTAGGTGCCGGTGGAGGGCGCCAGTAGCACGGTGTCCAGAACCGGCTTCATCGGCTCCGAGACGAACGCCTGAAGTGCGTAGGAGATGATCGGCAGGCGAAAACCGGCGCGCTTCGCCATCACGCTGCTGTGGCCCGCGACCGCGAGGCCGACGCGCTCCGCCGCGATGTCGCCGAGCGAGGTCCGGACGCCGGTGATGCGTCCCTCGCGAATGTCGAAGCCGGTCACTTCGCAGTTCTGGATGATGTCGACGCCGAGCCTGTCCGCGGCGCGCGCGTAGCCCCACGCGACGGCGTCGTGGCGGGCGGTGCCGCCGCGCGGTTGCAGCAGGCCGGCGAGGATCGGGAAGCGCGGGGCGGGGTTGAGACCGGGAATACGGCGAAGCACGTCCGCGCCCTCGTGATATTCGGCGTCGGCGCCGTTGAGGCGCATCGCGTTCACTGAGCGGCGCAGCATCTCCACGCCGTGGCGGTCGTGTGCGAAGGTCCACATGCCGCGCCGCGAGAACATGATGTTGTAGTTGAGCTCGCGCGACAGACCCTCATAGAGCGACAGCGAGAAATCGTAGAAGCGCGTACTTTCCGGGAAGAAATAGTTGGACCGGATCACGGTGGTGTTGCGCCCCGTGTTGCCGCCGCCGATCCAGCCGCGCTCCAGCACGGCGATGTCCTTCATGCCGTGCTTGCGGGCGAGATAATAGGCCGTCGCAAGGCCATGCCCGCCGCCGCCGATGATGACGGCCTGATAGCGTTTCCGGGGTTTCGTCTCGCGCCATGCGGGCGTCCACGTCCGCTGCCCCGAGAGGCCCGCGCGCAGCAGCGACCACGCCGAATATCGTGTCACTTGCTCCGTCTCCCGCCTCTCGACCCTCGTTACGCTATCCGGGAAACAATAGATACACTAGTGTTTGGAATCAACCCTTCGGAATGTATGGTGATCGAAAGAATCACGGTCCTGGGCGCTGATGCTCCCGGGATGACGGTACAGATTTGCACTGTGGAGCGGCTAGCCGGCGGCCTTGCGCCCCGCGCGCCTGGGGACGGGCGTTTCGCGAACGAGATCGTCGAGGACCTTGATCAGCTTCGCCGTCGGTTCGCGTCCGGTCAGGACGCGGTAGTACAGCGGCACGAGGCGAAGCCGCTCGGCGTGCGGCTCGCGGAAGCCGAGCGCGTAATAGCCGATCTGGTGGAAATGGGTGATGCGCGCCCGCACGAGGCTTTCGTCGCTGTCGTAGCCGCTCTTCTCGAACAGCTCCTGCAGCAGCGCGATCCACGCGGTGTCGGCGCGTTCGACCGCCTCGGCGACCTCGTTGCTTTTGCGCGCCCACGCGCGCACAGCGACGTCGAAGGAGGGGAAGGCGGGGTCGGCCTCCAGCCAGCTCGCCACGACCTCGGTGAGGTCCGGCGCGTTCTTCGCCCAGCGCGCGCGAATCTGGGCGATCTCGAAATAGTTGCGCGCTTCCCAGTCGGTCAGCAGCGCGTCGAGCAGGTCGCGGCGGTGCTGGAAATGCCAGTAGAAGCTGCCGCGCGTCACGCGCATCTGCTTCGCCAGCCGATCGACCTTCACGTCGTCGACGCCGCGCTCCACCAGCGTCTTGCGTGCGCTCGCGATCCAGTCCTCCCGGGTGAGACGGCGCGGCGCGCGCGCCTTAGGCGTAGCGGTCATGGGCCGAAGCGATGCGCGCTGCCGTCCGGATTGTCCAGTGCTTCCTTGCAGATGCCGAGCCTCATACCCAGCCTGCCGTCTGCGCGACTACCCAGACGCCGATCGTGAGGAACAGCAGCGCCGCGGTGATATGAACGGCGCGCATCGGCACGCGGCGGATCAGGGCGTCGCCGAGGAATACGGCGGGCACGTTCGCGATCATCATGCCGAAGGTCGTGCCCATGGTGACCGGGATCACGCTTTCGAAGCGGGCGCCGAGCGCGACGGTGGCGACCTGCGTCTTGTCGCCCATCTCGACGAGGAAGAAGGCGATGAGGGTGGTGAGGAACGCGCCGAAGCGGGCGGGCTTGTTCTCGATGTTGTCGAACTTGTCGGGGACGAGCGTCCATGCGGCCATGGCGATGAACGAGGCGCCGACCGCGTAGCGGAACCATACACCTTCGAGGATCGCGGCGGCCTCGCTGCCGACGAGGGCGGCGAGGAAGTGGTTGGCGAGTGTGGCGGCGAAGATGCCCGCGATGATCGGCCAGGGACGCGCGAAGCGGGCGGCGAGGACGATGGCGAGCAGCTGGGTCTTGTCGCCGATCTCGGCGAGCGCGACCACGGCGGTCGAAACGAACAGGGCTTCCAAGGGACATCTCCGGGGTCGGGCGGAACGCGAATCCAACGACATCGCTCCCCCCGCCCGACCGGACGGGAAAGCGACGTCATTGGTCTCGCCCGAACGGTGGCCCCGTTCCCCTCGCGCCACGGCCTCTCGACCGAGTATGTTGACACGAAGGCCCGCCTCGTCGGCGGCTGGCTACTCCCCAGATGACGGTGCGCT
>JACFNY010000122.1 GCA_019454625.1 Sphingomonadaceae bacterium | reverse complement strand
AACTGCGTCGACCGGCACCTGCCGGCACGCGCGGCACAGCCCGCCATCGTCTGGGAGGCGGACGATCCCGATACGCCTTCCGTGACGCTGACCTACGCCGAACTCCACGCCGAGGTGTGCCGCTTCGCGAATGCGCTGAAGGCGATAGGCGTCGCCAGGGGCGACCGCGTGACCATCTACCTGCCGATGATCCCGGAGGCCGCCGTCGCCATGCTGGCGTGCGCCCGCATCGGCGCAGTCCACAGCGTCGTCTTCGCGGGCTTTTCGGCGGACGCCGTCGCCGGGCGTATCGACGATGCCAAAAGCGATTTCGTCATCACCGCCGACGAGGGGCGGCGCGGCGGCAAGACGATCCCGCTGAAGCTCACCATCGACGACGCCATGGCACGACGTGAAGGGCGTGCTCGTCGTGCGCAACACGGGCGCTGCGGTGCCGATGACGTGCGACCGCGACCTGTGGTGGCACGAGGCGCGCGAGGCGGCCTCCGCCGATTGCCCGGCCGAGCCGATGAACGCCGAGGATCCGCTGTTCATTCTCTACACATCGGGTTCCACCGGGAAACCCAAGGGTGTGCTGCACACCACGGGGGGCTATCTGGTCTGGACCGCGCTCACCTTCAAGTACGCGTTCGACTGGCGCGACGAGGGCGCGCTCCACTGGTGCACCGCCGACGTGGGCTGGGTCACCGGGCACAGCTACATCGTCTACGGCCCGCTCGCGAACGGCGCCTCGACGCTGATGTTCGAGGGCGTGCCCAACTATCCGGCGGTCGACCGCTTCTGGGCGGTGATCGAGAAGCACAGGCCCGTCACCTTCTATACCGCGCCGACCGCGCTCCGCGCGCTGATGCGCGAGGGCGACGCGCCCGTGCTGAAGCACGACCTGTCCTCGCTCCGGCTGCTCGGCACCGTGGGCGAGCCGATCAACCCGGAGGCGTGGCTCTGGTATCACCGCGTCGCGGGCAAGGAGCGCCTGCCGATCATCGACACGTGGTGGCAGACGGAGACCGGCGGCATCCTGATCTCGCCGCTTCCCGGCGCGATCCCGACCAAGCCGGGTAGCGCGACGCGGCCGTTCTTCGGCATCGAGCCCGCGCTCGTGGACGCGGACGGCAAGTTCGTCGACGGTCCGGCCTCGGGCAATCTCGTCCTCAGGCGCTCGTGGCCGGGGCAGGCGCGCAGCCTCTACGGCGATCACCAGCGCTTCGCCGAGACCTATTTCTCCGCCTACAAGGGCCTCTACTTCACCGGCGACGGATCGCGCCGCGACGCGGACGGCTACTGGTGGATCACCGGCCGCGTCGACGACGTGCTCAACGTCTCCGGCCATCGGCTCGGCACGGCGGAGGTGGAATCGGCGCTCGTCGGCCATCCGAAGGTCGCCGAGGCCGCGGTCGTCGGTTATCCGCACGACATCAAGGGCCAGGGCATCTACTGCTACGTGACGCCGATCGCGGGCGTGGAGGGCGACGCGGCGCTGGAAGCCGAGCTGAAGGCCGAGGTGCGCCGCGAGATCGGCCCCATCGCGACGCCCGACCACATCCATTTCACCCCGGCGCTGCCCAAGACGCGCTCCGGCAAGATCATGCGGCGCATCCTCCGCAAGATCGCCGAGAACGAGTTCGGCGCGCTCGGCGACACGACGACGCTTGCCGACCCGTCCGTCGTCGACAGTCTGATCGCGGGGCGCAAGAACAGGTAAACAGCAACCGAATCATAACGTGTGCGGGCTACGCGGGAACGATTGCCGGGACCGCCCAACTCCGGCAATATGCGTCCCGGCTGCGGGCGGCGCCGGAAACGGCGACAGGGGTTTCGCCAACCAGCATATTTGAACATGGGGAAGACTATGAAAATCCTGAAGACACTTGGCCTCGGCGTTGCCGTGGCCGCCATGGCCGCCGCATCGGGCACGGCATCCGCGCAATCCCAGTCCTCCGCGCGTAAGGCGCAGACGAAGAGTATGCAGGAGATCCCGGTCTGCCAGAAACGGCTGGGTACGGTTTCCATCGTCGAGCCGGACACCAACTGGTGGCAGCAGCTCGGCCTCGGCAGCCCGGAGGCGATCATCAAGCTGTTCGTGATGAAGTCCGGCTGCTTCGGCCTCGTCGATCGCGGCAAGGGCCTCGCCAGCCGCAACATCGAACGCGCGCTTGCCGATTCGGGCGAACTGCAGAAGAACTCCAACATCGGCCGCGCGCAGGTGAAGGCCGCCGACTACTTCATCGTCCCCGATCTCGTTTCCAAGAACGAGAACTCGGGCGGCGGCGGCATCGGCGCCATCGCGGGCGGCCTGCTCGGCAGCCGCACGCTCGGCGTGCTCGCGGGCGGGCTTTCGACGAAGAGCAAGGAAGCCAACGTCATGCTGACGCTGGTCAATTCGCGCACGACCGAGCAGGAGCGCATGACCGAAGGCTATTTCCGTAAGAAGGACCTGGCTTGGGCGGCCGGCGGCGGCGGCGGCTGGTGGGGTGGCTTCGGCGGCGTCGGCGGCGGCAGCTATGCCAACACCGAAATCGGCCAGGTCATCACGCTCGCCTATCTCGACGCCTACAAGCAGCTGGTGACGCAGCTCGGCGGCCTGCCGGAAGACCCGAGCGCCGCGGCGCCGGTCGCGCAGTAAGCCTGCTGACACCGGAAGAGGGCGGCCCTGCGAACGGCGCCGCCCTTTTTCTTTGCGTGGGAAAATGATGTTTACCGGGAAAACCGTCTGGAAGGGCCACTTCCTCGAAACCGTCGTCGTCGGACGATTGGAATATGTGCGCCGCACACACGGCATCGGCGCCGCGGTGATCCTCGCCCTGACGGAAGCGGACGAGATCGTGCTCGTCGAGCAATACCGCGTTCCGCTCGGCGCGCGGTGCCTTGAGCTTCCTGCCGGTCTCGTCGGCGACGACGGCCCCGAAGAGGTGCTGACGGCTGCGCGCCGCGAGCTCGAGGAGGAGACCGGCTTCCGCGCAGAAACGGTGGAGGACATGGGAGTCTTCACCTCCTCTCCCGGCCTGACGAGCGAACATTTCACGCTGGTGCGGGCGAAGGGGCTTGTCCGTGTCGGCCCCGGTGGAGGCGTCGACAGCGAGGACATCGCCGTCCACTGCGTTCCGCTTCAAACGCTGCCGGATTTCATCGCCGAAAAGCGCCGCGCGGGGGTGATGATCGACGTCCGCCTGCTCGCCGCGATGACCCTGCCGTGAGGGCGCGGGACTTGCAGCGAGCGGCGGTCGGCGTCTAGGGGGATAGGCATGACCGCATCCAACGACCGCGACAACGGCATCCCGGAAGACGTGCTCGCGTCCGTCCGCCGCCTCATCGAATGGGCGGGCGACGATCCCGCGCGCGAGGGACTTGCCGACACGCCCGGCCGCGTCGCGCGCGCTTACCGCGAGTATTTCCGCGGCTATGACGAGGACCCCGCGCTCCACCTTTCGCGCACCTTCGAGGAGGTGGGCGGCTATGACGAGATCGTGCTTCTGCGCGACATCGCCTTCCAGTCGCACTGCGAGCACCACATGGCGCCGATCATCGGCAAAGCGCACATTGCCTATCTGCCGGGCGACCGCGTCGTCGGCATCTCGAAGCTCGCGCGCGTGCTGAAGGGCTTCGCCTCCCGCCTTCAGGTGCAGGAGCGGCTGACCGCCGAGGTCGCCGACTGCATCTGGGAACACCTGCAGCCGCGCGGCGTCGCCGTCGTCATCGAGGCGGCGCACGCCTGCATGTCCGCGCGCGGCGTCAACACGCCCGGCGTCACCATGACGACGAGCCGTATGATGGGCGTGTTCCGCGACGACGACCGCAGCCGCAAGGAAGTGCTGAGCCTGATGGGGCTGTAGCCCTTCACCGCATCCCGGCGATCCAGTCGCGCACCAGCGCCAGAGCCGCGTCGTCAGGCAGCGTGCGGCCGAGTTCCGGCATCATGACGCCGGGTTCCGTGGACTCCATCCGGTAATAGAGGATCGAGCGTTCGGGGTGGCCGGGGTTGATCGAGACCATGCGCCCGCCCGAGCCGCGCCCCGCCGCGACCGGCCCTTTCCCGATGCCGATGTGCGGGCCGGCCGGCGTTTCCCACGTGAGGAACAGGCCGGAGTTCGAAGCGGGGCCGTCGGGCTTGTGGCAATGGCCGCAATTGACGTCGAGATACGCGCGGGCACGGCGCTCGAGGCTTTCGCCTGCGTCCTTCCAGTCGGGAAGGCGCGGCGCATCCCCGGGAACCCCGACGAGCAGGCCGAGACGGGTGAGACGAACGAGGTTGTTCTCACCCTCGAAATCATGGTTGAGGTTTCGCGCCTTCGGGCCGATCGGCACCAGCGCATTGCCCGCGGCATGGCAGCCCTTGCACTGGTTGACGTTCGGCACCTGCCAGTCGAGCGCAAGCCGTTTCCCCGCCGTGTCATGCCCGGTGACGGCGACCCGTGCGCCTGCGCGCTTCAGCACTGCCGCACTATCGTCGGCGTTCCATACGTAGGGCCATGCCTTCCAGCCGTCCGCTTGATGCACGAGCAGCCGCGTTTCGATGAGATCAAGGCTGCCGTCTGCGTGCGCGAAGCCGAAATGCTTGATGAGCACGCTTCCCACCGGGATGTCGAGCAGCCCTTCTCCGTCGTAGCGCGCCGTCTTGCCCTCCGGCACGTAGAGGAAGCGCGCCTTGTCGGCGTGGTCCGAGAACAGCGGCGTCGCGAGGCCGTAGGGTACGACGTGCGCGTTCGGCCGCGTTGCGCCGCTGTCGAGGAACAGACCGGTTTCCGCGAGGGTCGCGGGCGCCGCCGCGCCTGCGAGGACCGCGTCGTTCACCGCGGGTGGCGCGGCGGAGGCGACCGGCAGCGCGGCCGCGAGCATAGCGGCGACGCGGAGCATCAGGGCATCGGCTGATCGGCCGGCAGCACCACGGCGGCGAGCGTGCCCGATGCGCCTGCGGGCGCAACCGGCGTGGGCTCGGCCTTCGTCGGCGGCGTCCCGGCGACGCCGAGCCCCAGCGACACCATCGGCACGTCGCTCGCCGGGGTCGTCGTACCGTCATCCGCCTTGTCGCCGAAGCGCGTCACGCCGTCCCACATCACCGGTGGCAGGCCGCCGCCGAGCGCCGCGGCAAGCTCCGCGCCGCCGGGAAATTTCGGGTCCCAGCCGTTCTTGCCGAGACTGTTGCCGAAGATGCGGACACTCCGCGCCAAGGGGTTGTAGCTCGCGTCCTCGAACGGCCGCGTGTAGGAAACGACCATCACCGCCGCCGTGCGGTTGCCCTCGATGCGGTTGCCCGATACCTCGACGTTCTCGTTCGCCATCACCATGATGCCGAGGCCCTGCGGCACCTCCGCGACGATGTTGCCGGGCGGCGCGAAGTTGGGCGTGTCGTTGTCGACGACCGTGTTCGAGAAGATGCGCGTCGAGTGCCCGCCCATCTTCGGCAGGTTCGGTAGGTCGAAGACGAGGATACCGCCCGTGTTGTGATGCGCGAGGTTGCCGTACACGTCGGCGTGCTTCGAGTTCTCGATCTCGATGCCCGCGACGTTGAAGCTGACGCGGTTGTTCCGGACGACGATGGTCTCGGACTGGCCGACGTAGACGCCCGCGTCCGAGCAGGCGATCACCTCCGAATTTTGCACCAGCACGTTCGTCGCCTCGACCGGGTAGAGGCCGTAGGCGCCGTTGTCCTTGTGCGGCCCGCGCGTCCAGACGACGCGCAAATTGTCCATCGTGATGCGGTCGACGCCTTTCGCCTTGATGCCGTCGCCTTTCGTGTCTTCCACCGCGAAGCCGGTGAGCAGTACGCGGTCGGACGTGACGAGCAGCCCCTCGCCCGCCCCGGTCTGCCCCTTGAAGCTGAGCACGGTCTTGCCCGGTCCCGCACCGCGCACGGTAACATTGTCAACATCGAGCGACAGCCCGTTCGTCAGCCGGAATGTGCCCGCTGCGAGTTCGATCACGTCGCCCGGCTCAGCCTCGATGAGCGCCGTCTGCAGTATTTCCTGATCATTGTCGCCGGGCGCGACCGCGATGGTCTTCGCCCATGAGGGCGATGCCGAAACCAGCAGAAAAACCAGCAATGCCTTCGCGCGCATTCCGTCCCTCCTCCCCGTTTTCCGGCCATTATCGTCAGCTTGACGAAGGCGGACAACCCTGCGGAAACTGAGCGGGAACCGTGAGGGAGGTGGACATGCACGACATCGTGATCCGCGGCGGAACGATCGTGGACGGCAGCGGCGGCGCGCCGTTCATCGGCGACATCGCCATCGACGACGGCCGCATCAGCGCGGTCGGCAGCGTGAACGGCACGGGCCGGGAGGAGATCGACGCGTGCGGACAGATCGTGACGCCCGGCTTCGTCGACATCCACACGCACTACGACGGGCAGGCGACGTGGGATGACGTCATGGCCCCCTCCGCGTGGCATGGCGTGACGACGGTGATCATGGGCAATTGCGGTGTCGGCTTCGCGCCCGCGCACCCGGACCGCCACCAGTGGCTGATCGGCCTGA
>JACFNY010000121.1 GCA_019454625.1 Sphingomonadaceae bacterium | reverse complement strand
CGTGCCCTCGATGGTGGACGTGTAGCTCGCGACGTCGCCCTGCCGGTCGGCGGCGGCGAAATGCGAGGTGGAGGGCACTTCCCCGTCCGGCACGCGCGCTACGTCGCCCGCGCCCGGCGGGGTTCCGGCCTCGACGCGCTCGGCCGCCCTCGCCGGGTCGATCAGTGCGCCGCGCGCCGAGAGGTAGGCGGGATCGACGAGGCCCGCGGTCGGCACGGGGACGAAATCGGGGTCGCCGAGGTACGCCTCGCGGTCGGCGTAGGCGAGCCTCATGCTTTCGGCGATCAGGTGCCAGCTTTCCGGGCTGTTCGGGCCGAGCGCCCTGAGGTCGAAGCGTTCGAGCTGCTTCAGGATGGCGAGCACGGTGGTGCCGCCCGAGGACGGCGGCGCCATGCCGCAGACGCGCCACGTCCGGTAGGCGCCGCACACGGGGTCGCGCCACACGGCCCTGTAGCTCCCGAGATCGCCGACCGTCATCGCCTGCGGGTTCTTCGGCGCGCTCGCCACGGCGTTTACCAGCCGCGCCGCCTCCGCCCCGCGGTAGAAGGCGTCGGGGCCGTCCTTCGCGAGCTTTTCGAAAAAGCGGGCGAGCATGGGGTTGCGGATCGTCTCGCCGGCAAGGCGCGGCGTGTCGTCGGCGTGGAAGAAGGTCGCCTTCGCCCATTCGGTCATGCCCGCGTGCTGCGGCCGCGCCGCCAGCATCTCGTGCAGCCGCGGGCTCATCTCGAAGCCGTCGCGCGCCAGCCGGATCGCTGGTTCGAACAGCTTCGCCCACGGCAGGCGGCCGAAGCGCGCGTGCGCCATCGCCATCAGGCGGATGTTGCCGGGCACGCCGACGCTCTTGCCGCCGGGCACGGCCTCGCGGAACGGCATCGGCGTGCCGTCCGCCTGCAGGAACATGGTCGGCGTCGCCGCCTTGGGCGCGGTCTCGCGGCCGTCGATCGTGTAGAGCCTGCCGCTTTCGGCGTCGTGGTAGAGCAGGAAGCCGCCGCCGCCGATGCCCGACGACTGCGGCTCCACCACGGTCAGCGCCAGCATGGTGGCGAGCGCGGCGTCCGCGGCACTGCCGCCCGCCGCCAGCATCGCCTTGCCCGCGTCTGCCGCCAGCGGGTGCGCCGCGGAAACGAGGCTGCTGTAGACGGGGGTGTCGTCGTCGAACGCCGGCGGCGGCAGCGCGGCGGACGGCGCGGGCGCCTGTGCGGCGCAGGCGGCGAGACCCAGGAAAAGCGCGCCTGTCGCGGCGCGGGCGATCGGATGTGTGAGCACGCTGACGTCATAGGACGCCCGGGCGCGCGGGGGCAAGGTTTCTAGGCGTCGGCGCCCACGGCCTGCGAGACGCGCTCGAAGCCGTCCGCCCGGAGGTGCGCGGCCAGCCCCGCCTTGATCGCGCCGACGAGCCCCGGCCCCTGATAGACGAGCGCCGTGTAGAGCTGGACGAGGCTCGCGCCCGCGCGGATCTTCCGATAGGCGTCGTCGGCGCTCGCGATGCCGCCGACGCCGATCAGCGGCACCGCGCCCACGGTCGCCTGCCGGAACGCCCGCAGCACCTCCGTCGATCGCGCCATCAGCGGCCGCCCCGAAAGCCCGCCCGCTTCCGGGGCGTGGCGGCTTTTCAGCGTGTCCGGCCGCGCGATCGTGGTGTTCGAGACGACGAGGCCGTCGATCCCCGCCGCCACCACTGCGACCGCGATGTCGCCGATGTCGGCGTCGGTAACGTCGGGGGCCACTTTCAGGAAGATCGGCGTCTTGCGATGGCCGCGCGCCTCGATGACGCGGCCGAGCAGTCCTGAAAGCTCGTCCTTCGATTGCAGGGTGCGCAGACCGGGCGTGTTGGGCGAGCTGATGTTGACCGTGATGTAGTCGACGAAGGGCGCGGCGTGCTCCACGGACAGCGCGTAATCGGCGATGCGGTCGCGCGAGTCCTTGTTGGCGCCGACGTTGAGGCCGGTCACGCCGCGCGGACCCCGGTTCCAGGCGCGCTCCTTGAACTTGTCGAGCGCCTGTTCGAGGCCGTCGTTGTTGAAGCCGAGCCGGTTGATCACCGCCTGGTCCTCGGTCAGGCGGAACATGCGCGGCTTCGGGTTGCCCGGCTGCGGCAGCGGCGTCACCGTCCCCGCCTCCACGAAGCCGAAGCCGAGCCGCAGCAGCGGGTTCAGGGCCTCGGCGTTCTTGTCGAAGCCCGCGGCGATGCCGACCGGGTTCGAAAAGCGCAGCCCCGCCACGGTGGTCCGCAGGCCGGGCGGGTCCTCGGGAAGCCGCGACGACGGCATCGCGCCGAGCATCCGCAAGGTCAGGCGGTGCGCGCGTTCGGCATCGAGCTTGAAGAGGACGGGGCGGACCAGTCCGTAAGGGATCTGCATATGACGTCAGCCTTAGCGCAGCGACGGCCCCGCGGTCAAAAGGAAGCGCGCGGGTTTCAGGGCGGCCGGCCGCGGCGGATGTGCGACTCGGCGGCCGCGTGGAACGGCGGCGTCCGCCGAACCGCCGCCGAACCGCCGCCGCGCGCCCGGCGGTTGCCGCCCGTGGCCATGATCCTCCGGCATAAACCTCTGGATCGAAACGTGAAGCCGGTCCGATGTCGGATTCGTACAATCCACGGCAAGGGCCGCCCGCTAGGGTCCGCCTCGCGACTCAGGGGACGTCCTTTCTTCCGGTATCCAGCAGGCCGGAATGAACACGACCCTCACTTTCCGGCCCGGGCGTTTCAATGCGCCCGGGCCTTCTTTTTTCCGGCTTTTTCCGGACGCGAAGTTTTTGCGAACCGCTCACAGCATTTTGACGGGGCTTTGACGCTGCCGCCCTAAACCGGCGCTGCGACCCAAGGGTTCGTCTCCTATGCCCCCTCCGGGCATCCACGACCCCGACTGACAGGGGGGTCCGCTCCAACCCGGACCCCCCGCTTTTTGTCGGCTGCGAACTGCGACTCGCAGGGCGCGCGAAGCTTTGGTATCTGTGCCGAAACCTTCGGCTCAGGCGTGAGGCACGAAAGGTCGGTCGCGGTTCCATGTTCTTGATGCGCTACTATTCGCCCGCCCCGCCGCTTCGGCGGCTGCTGTCGAGCTATTATGTCGTCGAGGTCGGCGAGGCCCGCATCACCGACATGATGCGCGCCGAGCTTCCCAACGTGCGCTTCGTGATTCGCGGCCGTTCCACCCTCACCTGGCCCGACGGCAGCGTCCGCAGCGGCGATGGCGCCAGCCTGTTCGGGCCGCGCTGCCTGCCGCTCGGCATGGCGCTCGAAGGGCCGGCGCTGGTGTTCGGCGCCGGGATCATGCCCGATGGCTGGCTGCGCTGCTTCGGCGTCGATTCCGACGAGATGGCGGACGAGATGCTGCCGCTGGAGGACCTTGCCGGAAGCCGCGCGCGTTCGGCGCTCTGCCGGATGCGCAACGGCGCCTCGGACGACGATCTCGTCGCCGCCGCCGACGCCTTTTTCCTGTCGCTGGCGCGGCGGCACGCGGTGCGGCAGGACCCCGGTTTCGGGATGCTGGTGGAGGATTGGCTGGTGCGCGGCAGCCCCGGCGGCATCGACGGCCTGATCGCGAACGCGGACCGCTCGGCGCGGCAGGTGGAGCGCCTGTGCCGCCGCACCTACGGCGCGCCGCCGAAGCTCCTGATGCGCAAGTACCGGGCGCTGCGCGCCGCAGTCGGGATCAGCCTCGATCCGGGCGTACACTGGCTCGACATCGCGGGCGAGGAGTTCTACGACCAGTCGCACTTCATCCGCGAGTTCCGCACGTTCGTGGGCATGACGCCCACGCAGTTCGCCGATGCCGGCGCTGCGGTAATGAGTCACAGCATCCGCCTGCGCCGCCAGCTTCCCACGCTTCCGAGGCTGTCGCTCGTCAGCTAGAGGCATCTCGCCGCTTGACTCGGGCGCCGTACCCCCCACATAAGCCGGACCGAATTCGTCTGATTTAGCGCCCGGAGCGTCCGTGATCCGCCTGACCAACCTTGCCGACTACGCGGTCGTCGTGATGACGGCGGCGGCGCGCGCGCCGGAGCGGCGCTTTTCCGCGGCCGAGCTCGCCGCCGAAACGGGCGTGCCCGCGCCCACGGCGGCGAAGCTCACGGGCATCCTCGCGCGCGCCGGGCTGCTCGAATCGGCGCGCGGTGTCACCGGCGGCGTCCAGCTCGGGCGCGATCCGGCCGGGATCAGCATCGCCGACATCGTCGAGGCCGTGGACGGCCCCATCGTCATCACCCAGTGTCTCGACAAGCCCTCGGACTGCGGGCTCGAACTGAACTGCGCGGTGCGTCCGCACTGGTCGCTCATCAACGCGCGCGTGCGCGAGGCGCTTGGCGAGGTGAGCCTCGCCGCGATCGTCGCGGCCGCCGAGCGCGCGAGCCAGCGTGTCGGGGAGCCCGCCTGATGGCCGTGAACGAACAGGCCCTCGCCCTCGCCGAGGAGCGCGCGAAGTACAAGTGGGGCTTCACCTCCGACGTCGAATCCGATTTCGCGCCGAAGGGCCTCGACGAGGACACCGTCCGCTTCATCTCGATGAAGAAGGGCGAGCCCGAATGGATGCTGGAGTGGCGTCTCAAGGCCTTCCGGCTCTGGCAGGGCATGGAAAGCCCGGACTGGGCGAAGCTGTCGATCCCGCCGATCGACTATCAGGACGCCTATTATTACGCTGCGCCGCGCAGGAAGCCGACGCTGAAGTCGCTCGACGAGCTCGACCCCGAGATCCTGCGCACCTACGAGAAGCTCGGCATCCCGATCGAGGAGCAGAAGGTGCTCGCGGGCGTCGAGGGCGCGCGCAAGGTTGCCGTGGACGCGGTGTTCGACAGCGTGTCCGTCGCCACCACCTTCCGCGAGGAGCTGAAGAAGGCGGGCGTCATCTTCCTGTCGATCAGCGAGGCGATCCGCGAGCATCCGGAGCTTGTCCGCAAGTATCTCGGCTCGGTCGTGCCGCAGCGCGACAACTTCTTCGCCTGCCTCAACAGCGCGGTCTTCTCGGACGGTACCTTCGTCTACGTGCCCGAAGGCGTGCGCTGCCCGATGGAGCTGTCGACGTATTTTCGCATCAACGCGGAGAACACCGGCCAGTTCGAGCGCACGCTGATCGTTGCCGACAGGGGCGCCTACGTCTCCTACCTCGAAGGCTGCACCGCGCCGCAGCGCGACGAGAACCAGCTCCACGCCGCCGTCGTCGAGCTGGTCGCGCTCGAAGACGCCGAGATCAAGTATTCCACGGTGCAGAACTGGTATCCGGGCGACGAGCACGGCAAGGGCGGCATCTACAATTTCGTCACCAAGCGCGCGCACTGCCGCGGCGAACGCTCCAAGGTCTCGTGGACGCAGGTGGAGACCGGCTCGGCGATCACGTGGAAGTACCCGTCATGCGTACTCTCGGGGAAGGACAGCGTCGGCGAGTTCTACTCGGTCGCGCTCACCAACAACCACCAGCAGGCCGACACCGGCACGAAGATGATCCACCTCGGCGCGGGTTCGCGCTCCACGATCATCTCGAAGGGCATCTCGGCGGGCAAATCGAACAACACCTACCGCGGCCTCGTCCGCGTCGGCCCCTCGGCGGAGGGCGTGCGGAATTTCACCCAGTGCGATTCGCTGCTGCTCGGCTCCGAATGCGGCGCGCACACCGTCCCCTACATCGAGGTGAAGAACCCCAGCGCGCAGATCGAGCACGAGGCGACGACGAGCAAGATCAGCGACGACCAGCTCTTCTACGCCATGCAGCGCGGCCTCGACCGCGAGGCGGCGGTGGCGCTCATCGTCAACGGCTTCGCGAAGGAAGTGCTCCAGCAGCTCCCGATGGAATTCGCCGTGGAGGCGCAGAAGCTCCTCGGCATCAGCCTTGAGGGGAGCGTGGGGTGACGAACGACCTTTCCCCGCGCGACGAAGCGCAGCGCCTGAACACCCCTCCCCTTCAGGGGAGGGGCGAGAGAAGTGAAACGACCAATGCTCAAGATTGATCACCTCCACGCCAATGTCGGCGACCGGGAAATCCTGAAAGGCCTCACGCTTGAGGTCGGCGCAGGCGAAGTGCACGCCATCATGGGGCCGAACGGCTCGGGCAAGTCGACGCTCGGCTATGTGCTGGCAGGCCGCGAGGGCTACGAGGCGACCTCGGGCTCCGTCACCTTCAACGGCGAGGACCTGCTCGCCATGGAGCCGCACGAGCGCGCCGCCGCCGGTTTCTTCCTCGGCCTGCAATATCCGGTCGAGATTCCCGGCGTTTCCAACCTCAACTTCCTGCGCACCGCGCTCAACGCCCAGCGCAAGCTGCGCGGCGAGGCGGACATTTCGGCCGCCGATTTCATGCGCCTCGCGCGCACCGAGGCGGACGCCTTCGATCTCACGATGGATCACATGAAGCGCGGCGTGAACGTCGGTTTCTCGGGCGGCGAGAAGAAGCGCAACGAGATGGTGCAGATGGCGCTGCTCCGGCCGAGGTTCGCGGTGCTCGACGAGACCGATTCCGGCCTCGACATCGACGCGCTGAAGACGGTGGCGAACGGCATCAACCGCCTGCGTTCGCCCGAGCGCGGCTTCCTGCTCATCACC